>CAILKC010000746.1 GCA_903834675.1 uncultured Victivallales bacterium
ACTCCACCTCGTCCAGCCGCTTGATTTCGGCGAGTTTCGCCGCCATATAGTTAATACTGGTCGTCAACCGGTAGCGGAAATCGCAGACGTAGTCGTCGTTTCGGCCAATGGTGCAAAAGGAAAGCAACTTGCGCGGAGGTTGCGACGACATTGGCAGGTTGTCGTCTTGGGCTGGCTTGGCCGGTGTGCTCACTGTATCATGAGACCTTTGTGAGGAAACTCAGCAGGCACGGCCATGCATTGATTTGCGCTCGGCGAAGAACGCCTCGGCTGCCGCGTAGGACTCCGGAGTGCCTATGTCGATGAACGCACCCTGGCAGCCAAAACCGTGTATCTGCCCTTTTTCGGCCATAGCCGGCAGAATCTGCTTTTCGAGCGACACGGATTGCTCGGCCGGGATACCCGAGATTTCCGCTTTCGGGAATAGGTAGATCCCGGCGTTCACCCAACCCGGTCCGCTGGCGGCCTGCTTCTCTGCAAAGCGCTGGACACGGCAAGCGCTGTTGAGAACAACAGTGCCGTAACGTTGGGTGTCCGGGACGTGGGTCAGCACCAGCGAGGCGTGGAATCGGCCCTGGGAATGCCAGCTCAGAAATGCGCGCAGGTCGACATCGGTGTAGGAATCGCCGTTCATGAGCAGAATGGACTCCGTTGCGAGCATCCCAAGAGCATGTCGCACCGCGCCGGCAGTGCCCAATGGCTGCTGCTCCTGAGAGTACCGGATCCGAAGCCGATCGTGGCACGGTCCGATGTCCTGGCGCACCCGGTCTCCCATATGGCCGGTACACAGCACTACGTCCTCGAAACCCGCGCGCGCAAGCTGATCCAGTAGGTACGTGAGAAACGGCCTCTCCCTGATCGGCGCCAGTACCTTGGGCAGATTCTGCACCGCGCTCTGTAAACGGGTCCCGAAGCCCCCAGCCAGAATGACTGGCGTTACCGTAGAAGGAGGCTCTTGCAGAACCCCGCAGACTTTCGCAAGGGTCGCGCCTGTATCCCCTGGAGCCCGCGATGCCACGCCCGTTGCGGGCGGGTTCGCGGTATCCCCGGGCACGGCGGCAACGGCGGAAGCCCCGGCTGCACCGGTGCGGACCGCCGGCTCCAGGCGGACGGCGCCGCTGGGCTCGGGGTTCTGCAAGCGCCTCGATGGTATGCCCATGCCCTAACCTGCCCTATTCATCAACGCCCGCACTGGTGCCCAGGCGTTCGTAGTACCGCCTTCAGGCGGAAAGAGTTGCGGAGCGACCCCAGGACCGCGTGAACGCGGGACTACAAACCCTACCCCCTGCACTCGTGAATAATCCAGGCTATCCCCCCCCCAGTGAAGCTGCGTGTGCCGGACCACCCGACGTCGCGCGGGGCCCACTCATTGCGAGTAGAAAACAATGTGAGAGCCGAGCGACTCGAACCGGAACGGCACGATCAAGAGCCCCTTGAGGGCTTCCTTCACCCTTGCTTGGCGTTCCGGGGGCACAAACAACTGCATAAATCCGCCGCCGCCGGCACCGCAGAGTTTGCCCCCGATGGCTCCAGCGCCCCGAGCCGTGGCGTAGATCGAGTCGATCTGGTCATTCGTGATCTTCGTGGTCAAGCTACGCTTCAGACACCACGATTCATGCAGAAGCCGACCAAAGTCGTCGAGGTCGCCAGAGTCCCGGTTGAGGATGGCGAGGGCTTCGTCCACCATCTGCCGCATGGCCTCCAATTCCCGGGTCCGATTAGCCGTAACCCGAACTTGCTCGACGGCTATGTCGTTTGCCACCCGTGAGAAACCCGTAAAGCAGAGCATGAGGCATTCCTGCAGACGGTCCACCCGCTCCTGCGAGATGGTGACCGGATGGACCTCCACGGTGCCGTTTGGGCTGAACCTGATGTGGTTGAACCCGCCGAAGGCCGCGGCCACCTGGTCCTGCGAACCGACGTGCTCACCCAGAATCTCCTGTTCGATATGAATGGCTTCGTACGCCAACTGACGCTTGGAGGTCATCTTGCCCTTGAGCGCGTACAGCGCATTCAGGAATCCGACGGTGAACGCGGAACTGGAACCAATCCCGGACATGGCAGGAATATCGCTGGTGTGAACGAGTTCGACCCCATCCACGACCTGCAGGAATTTCAGGCACTCGCGCACCGAGGGGTGCTTGATCTCGTCGACCGTTTGGGTTTCTTCGCGCGTGCTATAACGGATGCGGAACTTGTGGTCGAAAAAGGGCGGCAAATGCCGACACGTGATATAGCAATACTTGTTGATGGTGGTTGACAACACGCCGCCGCCGTGTTCCCGATAGAAAACAGGGTAGTCAGTGCCGCCGCCAAAGAAGGAAAGACGGAACGGTGTTCGGCTGATGATCATGGCCGGGTGCTCTTGTACCAGGCGAGCGTGCGCCTGAGACCGTCCTCGATCGAGGTGGTTGCCGAGAAACCTAATAGTTGTCGCGCCTTCGCCGGATCGATCAGGCGCTTGGGAATCATCGTAGGTTTGCTGGCGTCGTAGGTGACTTGGGCACTCTCGAATCCCTCCAGTTTCAAGAGCAGCGCTAGAATGTCGCGTAGACAGTAGCCCTCGCCGCTAGCGAGGTTCACCTCGTCGTAGCCTTCGATGGTGTCCATGGCGCGCACCATGCCATCCACCAGGTCTTCAACATAAATGAAGTCCTTGATGTCTTTCCCGTCGCCCCAGATGACCATCGGGTTGTGGCGTTCGACCACGCGGCGGATGAGCGCGGGGAGCACGTGCGAGGTTTCCCAGTCGAACTTGTCGTATGGGCCATACGCATTGGCCGGGCGCACGACAATGGTGGCCATAGGCTGGCGGACACGCCGGGCGTACATCTCGCACATAATCTCGCTAAAGCGCTTCATCCAGGCAACGATGTGGTATTTCTCGTAGAACTCGTTGGTGCAGTCGCCTTCGGCCATCGCCTTGTCAGAAACCGGATACACGGTGTTGCTGCTGACGAACAACGTCTTCTTGACCCTTGCCGCATAGGCCGCTTCAAGTAATCGGGCATTCATGACCAGGTTGGGCGTCAAGTGACACAGCGGCGTATTCGCCATCACCGCCGCACCCGAGGTAACTGCCGAGCAAATGAACACATAATCCATATCGGCGCAGGCTGCCGCGCAGGCATCGGGCGTGGTCAGGTCACCGCGTACGTACTCGATGCGCGGGTCGGTGAGCACAGCGTCGCGCACGTGCAAGGTTCCGCGGATGGCCACGGCATCCGTCTGCAACAGGCGTTTGAGCAAGTTGACGCCGATGAATCCGGCGGCACCGGTCACTAGAATTCTGTTACCAACGAACATAGGATGCTCCTCCTCTTGCGGCTTAGACAAAGTGCCCGAGTTCGTCGCGCTGTGACAACAAGGGTTGTTTGACCGGCCACCAGATGCCCAGTTGCGGGTCGTTCCAGACGCAGGTGAATTGGCCCTTGGGGTTGTAGTAGGTAGTCTGTTTATAGTGGAAGATGGCCCGTTCGCTCAGCACCAGGTGACCGTTACCGAATTTCGGCGGCACGAGCACCTGCATGCGGTTCTCTTCCGACAGCGTAAACGCCTGCCAATGGCGGTACTGCGATGAGTCCGGGTCGTTGTTGAGCACCACCAGGTAAAACTTTCCTTGCAGGCAACTGATCAACTTCCAGGTCTCGGCGTCGCCGTGGATGCCACGCAACACGTGCCGCGAGGACACGGAGATGTCGTCCTGGACGAAATGCTGATCAATGCCGTGCTCACGGTACAGTTGGTCGTTCCAGGTTTCCACGTAAGAACCGCGGAAGTCCTCGTAGGCGGAAGGACGAATTACACGTACGCCTTCCAGCCGGCTCTTTTCAACGGTAATCATTCGGTGGTCTTTTCCGTGAAGTAGTTTTGCTTGTTCTTGTACTCGTCAGTGTTGGCCAGATACCACTCCCAGGTCTCGCGCAGGCCCTGTTCCAGGTCGGTGGACGGCTCGTAGCCGATGGTCCGCTGCGCGGCCTCGATGGACATCACCCGCCGGGGGAAGCCGGATGGCTTGGTGGTGTCGAAATGTGCGTTGAACGGTGTCACTCGTTGCAGCGCTTCCACTAACTCGCGCACGCTGTAACCGCGGCCGCTGGCCAGATTCAGGAACGGGTACTCGCCGGTGCCGCGCAGCAACGCCAGGACGACACCTACCGCCACGTCGCGTGCATAGGCGAAGTCGCGTATTGCCGAGCCATCGCCCCATACCGTCACCGGATCGTCCCCGCGGCGGATGCGGGCCATAAGTGTGGGAATAACCATCGCGGTCTCCGGATCGAAATTGTCCCCCGGCCCATAGACATTGCAGGGGCGTACAACCGCGAAATTGCTCAAACCGTACTGAATCTTGTAGGCCTGTACCTGTAACTCGGCCATGCGCTTGGCCCAACCGGGAAACATGTCCATGGGCGGACCGTCCATGCCCATGCTTTCCTCAAAAACCTCGGCGGGCGGGTAGGCCCCGATGCTGCTGGTATAGACCACCCGGCGCGCACCGCAGCGGCGCGCTGCTTCCAGTACGTTGGTGTTCATCTGCAGCAGCGGCACGAAGAAACTGGCCGGCTTGGACTTCGTCACCTCCACCGAGCCTTTGATGCCAGCCACGTGCAGCACGTAATCCATGCCGTCGGTCAGTTCAAGACACCGCCGAAAGTCGGTAAGGTCAGCGATGACATGCTCGGCGCGGTCGTCTACTGTCAAACGGTCAAGCGAGGCGACGCGAACCCGGGCCCCGGCGTCGCAGAGGATCTTGACCACCTGGCGACCGATCAGGCCGGTGCCGCCGGTCACGAGGCACCTAGTGCCGGCCAAGGTGTTCTGGTCTAAGTCGGCAAGCATGGGGGAGGTTCCTTGGGGGGATGTGGTAACTCGGGTCGGCAGGCGATGGTAGTAGTCAGGAAGGTCTACGGGCCAGTATCCATACTTCAGAAGCCAACAGGTCTGTGCTCGTAATCGTGGGGTAGTTCGTGCGGCATTCTTCCATTACCCGTGTCGGCAACGTATCCCACTTCCGGTCGGTGGATGCGAGGATATCCAACACTTCGAGACTCGCCGTCTCTATATGCTGCCGCAGGTCCGTCAAGGTCGATCTTCCCATCGTATGAAAGAACCGCCATTCAGCGATTTCCACTTCCTTCGGCCGGAGTTCGCGGATGTAGCGCCGGAAATCGTCAGACGAGAGCCGAACGTGTCCCCAGGGAAAATCCAACGTATCGAAATGCCCGCCGGATTCGCAGAAGAACGGGTGATGCCCGTGCGCGCAAACCCCGCCGGGGCGAAGACAACGGGCTATGCCGCCCCAAGCACGTTCCGGATCCAGGAGATGCTCCACGGTGTTCCAACTGACCACCAGGTCATAGGATTCAGATGCCTCGAAATCCGCGACGTCGCAGTCGAAAAATCCTACCGCCGCCGCATTCAGTCCGGGCGTTGCCGACTCGAACTCCCCGCGCACTGCCTCGCGAAGTGTGGCCAAGTATGCAGTCTGTCTGGCCACATCAGTGGCGGTTGGGTGGAGGACATTGGTGAAGTGCGCCGGCACATCAAGCCCACCGACATGCGACGCCCCGGCCTCCATCAACGCATAGCAGGCCGCTCCGCTGAAACACCCCACCTCGAGAATACGGGATCCGCGGAGGTCCACATTCCATAGTCGCAGGAACTCGTTCAACCTGCGGACCTGGTCACGTCCGCTCTCGGCCAAACCGCAACGACGAGCCGTTTCCGGCGTCGGCTGGGCGCGCTCTCGAAGCATCGTTTCCCAATCCAGTCTCCAAACGCGTTGACGGTAACCATCGATCAGTGGAAACTCCGTGCCCTGCGCATCCCGAAAGACGCCAGAGGCGTGCGGCTCTTCTGGCCGGGATGGCCGGGACAGACGGTGGACCTCCAACCCCATCCGACCCAGCACCTGCTTAACCGCTCGTTTCAGGGTGGTCTTCATGCCAACGCAGACTCCATCGCCGCTTGAGTGGTCGGTTCCGCAGGGGGCCTAAAGGCAGGCACTTTCTGCGCCATCTGCCAAGATGGACGCACCGGTTACCAGGCTGGCTTGGGTGGAACAAAGGAAGACAACCAAGCTGGCAACTTCTTCGGGTGTTCCCAAGCGACCCAGTGGAAAGGTCCGGTCAACCATTTCTCTGAACGCGTTAGGATCCTGCTGCATCTGCCGTTCCCAACCCGTGTCTGGGATCATGATGCACCCCGGCGCCACGGAGTTGAACGTGATCCCCGCCCGGGCAAATTCATGATTCATCGCCAAGCTTTTCATCATCGCCGTCTGGGCGCACTTGGCCATATTGAACCACGGCCTTCCGCCGCCCTGTTTGCCGAGGGTCGAGGTGACGGTCACCACCCGCCCCCAGCCTTCTTGCACCATCAGCGGAACAGCCAGTCGAGTGAAGCGCACGGCGGCCATGGCGTTCTTGTCGTAGACCTCCTGCCACACGGTCTCGGCTGTGGCCATCACGTCTGCCGAGCCCCACCGCCCGCCGCCACCAACATTGTTCACCAAGACATGCAGCGTGCCCCAACGCGCACCGATGGCCGCGAAGACACGGTCAATGTCGGCAGGTTGGGTGGCGTCGGCCGTCACGCCAATGGCGTCACTTCCCAGCGCGCGCAATTCCGCGGTCACTGCGTCCACGAGGTCGGCACGGCGGGCACAAATCGCCACATCGCACCCCTCGCCGGCTAGCGCCAAGGCGACGCTGCGGCCAATACCGTGACTGCCGCCGGTCACCAATGCGCGTCTTCCCTTCAAGCCGAAATCCATACTAGTCTCCGAGTCCGTTTCTCCTATCGCCGAAGCGCCATGCCGTGGTTCAAGGCAACGGTCGCCAGACGATGAGGTTGTAGCCCTCCATCATCAGACTTCCGAAAAACAACCGCCGGGAGTTGATTATTTCGATCTCTCCGGCGGCCTGCATCTCCTGCAACCGCGGCAGCAGCCCATGGGTGTAACCCCGCTTCCGGTGGAACTGGATGGCCAGGTGGTCTACCAGGTTTTCTGAATCGTAGAATTCTAGTACCGGCTCGATGTGGACGCAGAGGGCGGGCCGTTTCCGCAGCAGGAACTGCAGGAACGCCTCGAACTGGCTGGCCAGTTGCTCGATGGAGCCGGAGGTGAAAACGCTGCTTCCTGGCCTGACATCAAACGACTCGTCAGGTTTGATCATGTCGAAGAGTCTCCCTTCGAGCCTCAGGCGATGGCACCGTGCGATCTCGTTGACTAGATCGCGCGCCGCAGGCACGAAATCAGAGCCGACCAACTGCTTCTGCGGGAAGAGACTGGCCAACCGCACCAGATTTAAGCCGGTGCCGCAGCCGAATTCGTAAATCGTATCCGCGGTCGTGAAGTACTCGTGGAATAACCAGTCGCGCAGCACATCCACATACTGCCGTTCAAAATCCAAGGCGCGGGTGCGAACGAACTCCTGCCGCAGGCGTACGACCCCCGTCGACCGGACAAATCTCGGCAGCAGGTGCGCAAGGGAGCCGTCGGCCTGCCGGAATTCCTCGTACTGCTCGCGCCATCCATTTTCCCAGACCTGCTGGCGCTCCGGCGCCCCGATGACTTGGTGATCTTCGGAGAGGCGGCGCAGGACCTTGAGGATGACTGCGTCTCGTTCGGCGCCCCGGAGGGGGCAATAAGTCCAGTCCTTGTCGGCGAGGCTTTGTCGACAACGCGTCTGCAAGTCGGCCACGGTGCTGCCGAAGGCCTCCGCAAAATCGGCCGTCGTATAGGTGCGGTAGTCGTCATTGATGCTGGTGGTGGCGCCGGTCTGTGTCATATCATCCAGAACCCTCTGTGCACGGCGTTGGGGGTGCGATCGGCGGTCATTGGCCAGGCCGGTGGGCGCACCAGCGGCCGACGGTGTCAGCGACAGCGGGGGCGTCCAAGCCGTAGTGAGCAAGCAGCCAAGGGCGGGTGCCGTAAACGAGGCTCTGGACATCTGGTACGCCGAGGCGCAACAGGCGCCAGCGGGCGTCGACGTCGGCCCGCAGTTCGGCCAGAAGGGTGCCGAGGCCACCGTTGAGTACGTGCTCCTCGATGCTGACTATGGCGTCGAAGCCGGCGAGCGCGTCAGTTAGGGCCGGCACGTCCAGGGGCTTGAGGCGCCATACGTCCAACACGGCAGGGGCCTGGTCACGCGAGCGCAGCAAGTCGGCGGCGACGACAGCGGCGTGGACCATGACGCCGGTGGCGACCAGGCATAGGCGACGGCCAGGGACGACGGTGTGGAAACCGTGGCGCCGGGCGTCGTCGTCGAGTTCGTGGACGGGATGCAAGCCCTTGTCCAGGCGAATGAGGGCAGGGGTGCCGCTCTCATAGGCGGTGCGCACGCAGTGGGCGGCGAGCGCGGCAGACGAGGGGTTGTAGATGGCGATCTCGGGCAGCATGCGCATCACGCCTACGTCGACCACGCCGTGGTGGGTGGGGCCGTCGAATTCGAAGGAAAAACCGGTACCCAGGCCAATGATGGTTACCGGCAGATTCATGCCGCAGATGTTGAACTTGATCTGCTCGAAGCAACGCATGGTGGCGAAGGACAGAATGGCGTACATGAAGACGCGTTTACCCGAGAGTGCCAGGCCTGTGGCCACCGTCACCATATTCTGCTCGGCAACCCCGACGTTGATGAAGCGCTCAGGGAAATCGGTCTTGAAGCGCTGCAGACTGTGGGCGTCCGCATCGGCGGTGAGGAAGACCACACGCGGATCTCTGGCCGCCAGTTCGTAGACCGTGTCAAACAGGGCGTCGCGAAGGTCCACGCTCATGGGGCCAGTTCCTTTCGGGCCTGGGTAACTTCCTCGGGGCCGGGTACAGTGTGATGCCACTTGATACCGTTTTCCATGAAGGAGACGCCTTTGCCCTTGATGGTGTCGGCGATGATCACCGTGGGCCGTCCATCGGCCCCAGCATCGGCGAAGGCGGCGAAAATGGCCGGAAAGCAATGGCCGTCGATGGGCCGAACACTCCAGTTGCAGGCGCCGAACTTGGTCTCCAGCGATCCCGAGGCGTCCACGTCAGGCACGTAGTCAGTGACCGAAAGGCGATTGCGATCGATCACCACCGTGAGGCTGGCAAGTTGGTGGCGCGCGGCAAACATGGCGGACTCCCAGATGGCTCCCTCGTCGCACTCGGCGTCGCCCAACAGGACGACGGTGCGGTGGTCGCGGCCGTCAAGCCGGGCTGCCAGGGCGATCCCGGCTCCGATGCCCAAGGCGTGCCCCAGCGAGCCGGTGTTGTGCTCGACCCCCGGCAGAGAACGATCGAGTTGTCCACCGAGACCGCCGCTGACGCCGTAGCGCGCCAGTTCCGCGGCGGGAAAGAAACCGAGATCGGCCCACATGTGATATAGCGCCAGGCAGGCATGACCCTTGCCGATGAGGAACCGGTCGCGGTCTGGCCACTGGGGCTCGGCAGGCCGCACCCGTAGCAGGCCGCCGTAGTAGAGGGCGACCAGCAGTTCCATGCACGAGTAGGTGCCGCCCAAGTGGCCCTTCCGGGCGGCGACGACACTCTCGAGGACACGCAGGCGCAGGTAGCTGGCCTTTGTCTCCAGCGCGGCATACTGTGAATGGGTCATGGATTTCCTCAGTGCGAGTCGTCACAGCCAATGGCGATGATCTGCTGGGCGCGATCGGTAACCACTTCGATGAGCGCCGGGCCAGGGACGGCCAGGATAGCCGCCAGTTTGTCCGGCAGAGTACCGTGGTCCTCCACCAGGTGATACGGCAGTTCGAACGCGGCCGCGACTTTGGCGAAGTTCAACACGGCATCATCGTCGGTGTAACGACCGCCCATGATTACGTCTTGGGAGGCGCGGATGGATGCATAGCCGCCGTTGTTGATGATGAATACCTTCACGTTCAGACGGTTCTGAGAGACCGTTCGCAGTTCCTGGATGTTCAGTTCAATGGAACCGTCGCCCGTGACCACCAGCACTTGCCGGTCGGGGTAAGCGCAGGCGCAGCCGATTCCCAGGGGTACCGCCACGCCCATGCTGGCGAAAGCCCCGGAACTGATGTCCCGGCGTTGCGCCCCGAAGTCCAGCCCTTGGCCGGTAATGTAATAGGCGCTACCTGCGTCGCTGACAAACACCGCGTCCGGCGCAGACTGCGCTTCGAGCGCGGCAATGAAGTAGTAGGAGTTCAACGGCGTGCAGACGTAGTCAGGCAACACGGTGGGCTGCTCCTGCTTAATGCTTGTGCAGGCTCCCAGCCAGTCGGCCGACACGGTCACAGGTGCATCGCGCAGGCGGCGGTTGGCCGTCGCAAGAAAATCCTTGACATCGGCATGCACCGGGAGGTCGATGTGGCGGGTGCTCTCGGCGAAGGCATCGCCCTCGATGTTGACCAAGGCGACGCGGCAATCGTCGGCGAGTTTGATGTAGGCATCGCCGACGCAGGGGTAGGCCATCGTCGTGGCGAGGCCTAACAACAGGTCGACCTGCTGCAAGATGCGGCCGTTGTAGCGTCGACCACGCATGCCGGCCAAGCCGAAATTGAGGTGATGGGTGTAGGGCAACAGGTCCAGGCCCATGCGTGCGAACAGGACGGGAACCTGCAGCCGCTCGATGAACTCCATCAGTTCGTTGCGCGCCCCGCCAGAGCGGACGCCTTGCCCGACCAGCAGCACTGGGCGGCGGGCAGCGCGCAGTAAATCCAGCAGGCGGTCAACGGCGGCGGCATCCACGGCGGGACGGGGCTGTGCAGGAAGATCGAAGCCGGGCAGGTTCTCGATGTCCAGCTCGGCGGACTGGACATCCCACGGAATGTCCAGCCAGACGGGACCCGGTCGGCCTGAGCGGGCCAAGTAGCACGCTTCCTCGAGGTGGCGCCGCACCAGATTCGGTTCGGTGATCGTCGCGGCGTACTTGGTCATCGATTTGACCACGTCGACAATGCGGAAGCCTTGGACCCCAAAACTGCGGGCGGTCTTGGAGATCAACGTCTGGGGGACCTGCCCAGAGATCACCACCACGGGCACGCTGTCAACCCACGCCTCTACCAGCCCACCTACGGCGTTAGTGCCACCCGGGCCAGTGGTAGCGATGACCACGCCGAGGTTGCCCGTGATTTTGGCGTACCCGGTGGCCATTTCCACAGCGGCCGCCTCGTGTCGGGCGCAAACGTATTTCAGGCCTTGGTGGAAGGCAAAGGCATCGTCGAGGTGGATCGATCCAGTGCCCGAGAGCATGAAGACGGAACGGACGCCGTTCTGGTAGAAATACTCGGCCACGTATTTGGACAGGTTCATGGGGACCCTTTCCTGCTGTTCGGGAAAACGCAACCAGACGGATCACAGACTTTCGTGGAAGACGCGCATCTTTTCCAGCGCCGCTCGGATGACCGTTAGTGAGGTAGTGCCGAAGCTGATCCGCACGTGCCCCCGGCCGCATTCCCCAAAGAACTCGCCGGGGAGCAAACAGACGCCGTGTTCGTGCAGCAGGCGCCGACAGTACTCGGCGCTGGTCAAACCCGTCTGGGAGATGTTAGGGAACATGTAGAAAGCGCCTTCGGGCCGCGCGCAAGTCAGGTGAGGCAAACGGTTCAACGAGTCATATAGGATATCGCGCCGTTCCTTCAGGAGCGACACACGGTGCGGCAGGTGGTGCGCTTGGTCTCGCAGCACCGCCAGGCCGGCCATCTGAATGAAGGGTGGGATACACGAGAAAATGGTCTCGAGCATCAGCCCCATCTTATGGACCACCTCCGTGGGACCAACGGCATAGCCGAGTCGCCAGCCGGACATCGAGTGGCACTTTGAGAAACTGTTCAGCAAGATGATGCGTTCTTGACACTTGTCCAAACGGGCCGGCGAACAGTGGTTGCGGTCGAAAAGGATCTTCGAGTAGATTTCATCAGACAGCAGGTAAATGCCCCTTGTGAGCGCCAGTTCCCCGATTGCCCGGATGTCTTCGGGCGCCATCACTGCACCCGTCGGGTTGCATGGGGAGTTGATAATGATCAGACGGGTGCGAGGAGTCACTCGCCGGGCGACGTCCTCAGCCTTCAGTCGGTACTCGTTCTCCATGCGGACAGGAACGGGCACTCCCTTCGCTCCCGTGTAGTATGCCACTGAAATGTAGGTCGGGAACCCCGGGTCCGGGAAGATCACCTCGTCGCCGGGATCGGCGACACAGCGTACGAGAAAGTCGATCACGGCGTTGGCGGGGCAGACAAGCACCTGTTGGGCCAGGGGACGGAACCCCCATTCACGTTCAGTGTAGTCGGCAATTGCTTCGCGAAACTCAAGGATGCCCTTAGAGTTTACGTAACGAGTCAGATCGTCGTCAAGCGCCCGTTTGGCGGCGGCGACAGCGCACTCCGGGGAACGGAAGTTCGAGTCGCCGATCTCGAAGTGGAGGACTGGTCGGCCCTCACGCTCAAGAACTTGCGCCTCGGCAAGCAGTTTGAACATAGGCTGGCCAGTGAGCCGATCGCTGACCGTCGACAGGCGGTGCTGCATAACCATGGCGGTCTCCGCGCGCAAACAGTGGTTGGGTTGCCACATGGTGGCGGCGATTAGAACGGCCCCTTGAACTTCTTCTCGTACGAATAGAACTCTTCGCTGCTGAGGTCGGCGGGGGGAAGTCCGAACTGTTTCTCAGCGGCCCGGATAATGTCGCTGGCGTTATCGTAGTAGCCGTTCTCTAACGGCCGGGTGCATGGGCAGTGTGCGTGGGCAAAACCCAGGCGATCGATGGGCGCCTTGAGCGTCTGGCGACAACGCGGGTAAACCTGTGCCGCGACCTCGGCACTGAACCCGCAATGCAACCAGTCGTAATCGGCAACTATCAGGCGGCCCGTCTTGTTCACCGAGTGTACGACGGTCTCGGCGTCGAAGGGGGCGAGGGAACGGACGTCGATTACCTCGATGCTAAGACCGTGTTTGCGCTGGAGTACATCGGCTGCTTTGGCTGCTTCAACATTCATCCAAGAGACGGCCAACACGGTGAGGTCGGTGCCCTCACGGATGACATGACAACCTTGGAGGTCGGTGGGACCGAGATCGTCCACCGGACCCACCGCGTCGTACAACCAGCGGTGCTCGATCATCACCACCGGATTGTCGTCGCGGATGGCGGCCTTGAACATGCCCAGCGCATCACAGGGGCGAGCAGGGACGATAACCTTCAGACCGGGGACATGGGCGAACCAACTGAAGAGGGTCTTGCTGTGTTGCCATGACTGACCCCAACCACGGCCGATGACGGCACGGATGACCATGGGTACCTTGACTTTGCCACAGGAACCGTAGGAGGTACTGGCGATCATGTTCACCAACTGATTCATCGCCAGTATGAGAAAGTCCACGCGCATATGCACATGAATAGGGCGCAGGCCATTGAGCGCCGCGCCCAAGCCGAAGCCCGTCATGGCTTCTTCGCATAGGGGAGTGGAAAAACAGCGCCGAGGTCCGAATTCTTCCGCCAAACCGAGGCAACTGCCAAACGTTCCTTTGTGGTCGGCAATGTCAATCCCGTAGACGAAGACGGCCGGGTCGCGGCGCATTTCATCGCGCATGGCGGTATTCAACGCCTGGCGATAAGTCATGGTAGCACTCATGCGTAGACATGCTCCTGAAGCGTGGCGGATGGCGGAAATGACGCAGCCCGGGCGGTGGCGAAGACTGCCTCGACGCGCGCCACAAGGTGCGTTTCGATGGCCGTCACGGCAGCGGCCTGACCGGCGAGCAGCAGGCGGTCGCGGCAGACGGTTACAGGGTCATGCTGACGCATCGTCTCGGCATCAGGACGGAGGCGGTACCCCGCCTTGAAGTCTTCGCAAACGCCTACGTGCTCGAGGAAGCGGAAGTAACGCAGGTGTAGGAAGCCTGGGCGTCCGGTGGCACGCATCTGCGCCAATGTTTCGCGGGTGAGATCACGAATGGCCAACGGATCGACGGTGTCGGCGGCTGCGACATGACAATCAAACCCTCTCACCACCGTCGCGATGTCGCGATAGCCGTGGCGCTCGTGGGCGGGGATGTGGACCGCCAAGCCGTTGTCTTCGCAGACGAACAGGAGCGGTAACTTCATCGAACATGCCAGGTTGATCGTTTCCCAGAAGACGCCCTCATCGATAGCGCCGTCTCCGAAGAAAACTGCCACAACTCGGTTGGTTCCGCGATACTGGTTGGCGAACGCCGCGCCTGCGGCCACCGGAATGCAACTGGCCACGATGGCAGAGGTGGCGATCAGACCGCGTTCCGGACACAGCAAGTGCATCGAACCACCCCTCCCGCCAACGCTGCCAGTGGCCTTTCCATACATTTCCGCCATGAAACCATGGAGATCACCGGTCTTGATCAGGTAGAGCGCGTGACTCCGGTATGTCCCAAGCACTTGGGCTTCAGTTCCCAGTGCGGCACACACTCCGGCGACGATCGCTTCCTCACCCATACTCATGTGCATGGGCGTTTTCATTTCGTCCTCGGGATAGTGCGACTGGATCGCCAGTTCGACCTGTCGAACCAAGAACATCTGTTCGTAGAGCGCCAGAAGTTCCGTCGGCATATATCGTGTCCTCGGTTAAGGCGTTTACGCTGTATGTCGTTGCGCGAAGAGGTACTGGCAGACCACCGCAATACTCTGTCCCACGCAAATCTGTCCTCGCGCCACATGGCGCTCGAATTCCGCGAACGAGAGGGAAACCACCTCCGCGATCTCGTGGTCGGCGGATGTACGTTGGTCGTACTCGGCTTGGCTCAGGTGTATCGCGTAGTTCAAGGGCCGGACGGGAATCCGCGGCAACACCGTGATGGGGTGCATCGGCGCGAACCGAGCCAAGTCGTTCACATGTACGCCGGTCTCTTCCGCCAGTTCGCGTGCCGCCGCTGCCAACGGTTCTTCTGTAATCCCACAGCCGCCAGAAGGAAGTTCCAAGGTGGCGTCACGAAGCACTGGACGGTGTACGCGAACCATCACGACCTGGGAGTGCTCCACAATCGGTAGAATCATCACTTGGAGTTCATGGTATTCAACCGTGTAGTAGCCGCCACGGTTCATCACCGTAAACCAAGGATTACGATGCACTTCCTCGACCGGTTGAAGGTCCGGGTATTGTGGATTTGAGGGACGTGAGTTGTTGATAGGCAGTCCCATGGTTCAACGCGTCAGAAACATCCGGCCGTTGCGAACTCGCTGCCGCCAGAAATCGAGCAGGTCCCGCATGGTCGTTTCGAAGGGGATTTCCGGTTGCCAGCCGGTGTGTTCCCGGAATTTGCTGGTGTCGGGGACTTGGAGATCGGCGTCCAAGGGGCGCAACCGGTCGGGATCGACTTCCACGGCAATACTCTTGTGCGTTGAACAGGACAGGAGAAAATCCAGCATCTGGCGAACGGTACAGGTATAACTGCCGCCAATGTTGTACGCTTCTCCCGGGACCGGGTTGACTGTGAGCAGCAGATAATAAGCCCGGACCGCGTCCCGGACATCGGCCCAGGTCCGCAGAGAGTCCAGGTTGCCGACTTTCACCACCGGTGGCAGCAGGTCACTCTCGATCATGGCGATCTGCTTGGCGAACGTCGACTCGACGAAGACGTCCCCCCGCCGCGGCCCAGTATGGGTAAACATGCGTGTGATCATGATCTTCTGTCCATACGCTTCGGCGTGGAACCGCCCGACGAGGTCGGTTCCGATCTTGGAAATCGAGTAGGGCGAGGCCGGATGGAAGCTGCAGTCCTCCTTGATGGGAAGCTTCTCACGCGGCACCCGTCCAAACACTTCCGACGACGAGCATACATGGATGCAGGGATTGAGGTCTTTCCGCTGGCGAAGGGCCTCCAGCAGCCGTTCTGTCCCGAGAATGTTCACGTCATACGTCTGCAGCGGTGAGTCGAAACTCGTTTTCGGGTAGCTCTGGGCCGCTAAGTGAAACACGTAGTCAGGTTTTGATTCCGCGATCACCTGTTGCAGGGAAATGTAGTCAGACAGATCGCCGTAGACGAACCGGACCCGGTCCTTGCGGTTGGCACGGTCCAGCAAATGTTCGACATTGTCCAGCGGGCTGCGCCAACGGCACATGCCGAAAATGTCCCAATCGGTATTGGCCAGCAGATAGTCGGCCAGGTGACTGCCAACCATGCCGGTAATACCCGTGATCAGCGCTCTATTCGCCACTGTATTACCTCGTAAACGACTTCAGTTCAGCGCCACAGCAAACCCAAGAAAGACACCATCGATTTGGAGTTACGGCGAACACGCCGTCGACGTGAGCATCTCCGTTCGCCAGGCAAGGAGAGGCCTGACTGCGCCGATCCACTTACCCAGATATTCCGTCCTAAAACGAGAGGCATCGCTCACCTCGAAGCCAATCACATCCGCGAGGAAAAGAATGTTATCGCTGACGCCACGGTGATTAACATAGAGGTTGATACGGTGTTGGCCGGGGTTGAGCAGAAATCTCGGTATGACGCAGGTGGTTCGGTAGAGGCCCTGGTCGTAGCCTCGGTCAACCCACGGATCATAGGTCGCGGAGGCGGATTTCGAATTTGCAGATGTGAACAACGGTTGAGCCAGTGCGTCGAGAACCCAGATTGACACCAGGCGGCGCCCGCCGTGGGTCAAGTTCCAGTAATCTATCTGAATTTCAATGTCTTGGTCAACGGCGGGAGTAGCGGTCGTTTCGCCGTTGGAGACAACGCGAACCGCGTTCAGGCGGAGTTCTTCGTTCCCCGGAGCCAGATCGGGAGTCGCCCAGCGGACTTCGCCGGTAGCGGAGCCGTCTCTGCGCAGGTATCTGTCGATGGTACTGTTCACGTCGGAATCACGCACGACGAGGCCGGAGTCGAATAGCAGGGCTCTTGTACACAGGCTCTGCACTGCAATCATGTTGTGGCTGACGAACAATACAGTCCGACCCTGGCCGGCCACATCCTGCATCTTGCCCAGGCACTTCTTCTGGAACTCGGCGTCGCCGACGGCAAGGACTTCATCGACGATAAGGATCTCGGGTTCGAGGTGGGCGGCGACGGCGAAAGCGAGCCTCACGTACATGCCCGACGAG
>CAILKC010000747.1 GCA_903834675.1 uncultured Victivallales bacterium
AGGGAGTCCGTCTGGAGCGCTGAAGGCGCGCTGCCATACCAGCCCAAGGCAACGCCCTGGGAATAGGACGGTTATGGGTTTGAGCCCTGGAGGGGCGAGCTATCTGCAATACCTCTGCACCGAGGCCGCATGGTCCGCCCCTTCAGGGCTCAATCCGCGCTGTGGACGGGTACCCAGGGCGTTGCCCTGGGCGCCCGGAACGCCCCTTTGGGGCTGAATACCACGGCCCATCCGTATTGTACAGGTCGCTTTTTCTCGCGCGACCGAGGCTCGAGTTTCACGGGAAGCAGGTCCGAGCGGATAGACGAAACCGGCTAAAGCCTCGACTACGTGCCTGGCGCGTCGAAAGCCGAGCGTTGCATCCCTCTCGAACCGACGGGTTCCGCCGAAGCGGGCGCCGACCTACGGTACGACCTTGTTCAGCGGGAACTCGACGATGCCTTCGGCCCCTGCGGCCAAGAGTTCGGGCATGATCTCGCGCACCACCATCTCGTCCACCACCGTGATCAGCGCGAACCAGCCCTCTTCGGTCAGCGGCGAGACGGTCGGCCGGTGCAGAGCCGGCATGATGGCGAGGACCCGCTGCAGGTTCGCCTGGCTGACGTTGAGCATCAGTCCGACCTTGGTCTCGGCCCGCAGCACGGATTGCAGCAACAGGGCCAGCCGGTCGACCTTGGCCCGCTTCCAGGGGTCCTGGTAGGAATCCTTGTTGGCGATGAAACGAGTGGTGGTCTCGCACAGGGTGTCGACGATGCGCAGGTTATTGGCGCGCAGGCTGGAACCGGTCTCGGTGATCTCGACGATCGCATCGGCCAGCTTCGGGGGTTTGACCTCGGTGGCGCCCCAACTGAACTCGACGTTCGCGCTGACGCCGTGTTTCTCCAGATAGCGCTTCGTCATGCCCACGGCTTCGGTGGCAATCCGCTTGCCTGCCAGGTCCTGCGGCCCTTGAATCGACGAGTTCTCCGGAACCGCCAGTACCCAGCGCAGGGGCTTGCGGCCGACCTTGCCATAGACGAGCTCGGCGACTTCGAGGACATCTGCCCCGGTTTCGATGACCCAATCGTGGCCGGTCAGCCCGGCATCCAGAATGCCTTCCTCCACGTAACGGGCCATTTCCTGGGCCCGGATCATGATGCATTCGATCTCGGCATCGTCAATGGCCGGGTAGTACGACCGCGACTGCACCGTGATCTTGTAGCCCGCTTTGCGGAACATCTCGAGGGTGGTCTCCTCGAGACTGCCCTTTGGTAACCCCAAACGCAAGACTGGCATAGTCGGCTCCTTGAACCTCGCAGCGGCTTCCACTCCGGGCCTCGGCGTCAACCGCCGCGGCGTTGAGCCCGGCGGGGTATTCCGGCACAGGCGGTGTACTTTACCGCGACACGAGACCAAATCAACGCACCCGGAGCAGGTGAATGGTCGCAGACGTCCTGGTGGCCGGCGGCGGCAGCGCGGGGTTCGCCGCCGCCTTGGCAGCGGCTCGCGGCGGCCTGTCGGTCGTCCTGATCGAACCCCATGACCGCCTGGGCGGGACGAGCACGGTGGCCGGCGTCAGCGCCTGGGAGAGCGGCTGCGGCGGCAGCGGTTTTCCGCTTGAACTCTACCGGCGCCTGAAGCGTCTCCCGGCGGCGGTCGGCATCTACGCCGTCGGGCGGCACTGCTGCTGGCCCGATGAGGGGGCTTATCCGGGCGGAGAAAATGTGCTGCGGCCCGAGCTGCGCTATGTCGACACCCTGGTGCGCCAGGCGCTTGGCCCTCTCACCTACGCCCGGCGCGAAGACCGGCCACTGATCCGCCAACGCTTCAACGGCGTCGTCTTCGAGCCCGATGCCATGGCCGCGACCATGGCGCAGATGGTGGCGGAGACCGGCCGCGTGGACCTGCGCCTGGGCACTGCCGTAACCGGCGCCACGGTTGCGGCCGATCGCGTCTGCCGTGTCGACCTCTCGACGGGCGCCAGCGTGACGGCGCGGTGGTACGTGGACGCCACCGGCGAGGCGCGGCTCGGCGCGGCTTGCGGTGTCGAGCTGCTGCGCGGTGAGGACCCGCGGGAACGCTTCGCTGAAGCCGCGGCCCCGGAACGGCCCAGCAACCGGGTCAACGGCGTGACCCTGATCTTTCGCGTCACGCCGAAGGCGGTTCCCGGGGTTGACCCGCTGCCGGACGGGATCCCGGCGGCCTGCTGGTGGTCAGAACGCTTCGGGATGGCTCATGTGGTGCCCTTCCCCAACGGTGACCTGAGCGTCAACATGCTGCCGGCGCTGGAGGGAACGGAGTTCCTGGCCCTGGGACCGTCGGCTGCCTACGCCGAATGCCGACGGCGGCTGCGCGCCTTCTGGCACCACTGGCAGAGCCACTTCCCAGAATGGCAGTCCTACCGCATCGCGTCAGAAGCCGCCGCCCTTGGGGTCCGCGAGACCTGCCGGACGAGCTGCGAATACATGCTGCGCCAGGCGGACCTGGAGGGCGGCCTGGCGGTTCAGTGCCATCCCGATATCATTGCGATCGCCGACCACAGCTTCGATGTGCATGGCCGACACGCGGCTACCGGCTGCGGCGTCCATACCGCCTACGGCATCCCGTACCGCTGCCTGCAACCGTGCGGCATCCGCAACCTGCTGGTGGCCGGCCGCGCCGCCGGTTTCAGCGCGCTGGCGGCCTCCTCCTGCCGACTCTCGCGCACCATGATGCAACTGGGGCAGGCGGCGGGCACGGCCTGCGCCTTGGCGAAAAGCACTGGCGTGGACCTGCCCGGCCTCCCCCCGGAGGCCCTGCGCGAGGCCCTGCGCGCCCAACATGTCTGCCTGCAATTCCCGCCGGACGCAGCGACGCTGGCCTGGATCGGCGAGGCCTGAGGCGGCCGCCACTTACCCGCCCTTTGAGGCCGCCCGCCCGCACCGACGGCGTGGTCCGGAAACGCCACGGCCAAGCTCAGTTCTCGGCGCCGGCACGCTCGGGCGGCGCCAGTTCGGTGGGTTTCCAGTCGAACGTCCCATCGGTCTTACGGACCAGGACTTCGATGCGGCGCTCGATGGCATCCAGTTGCTTGGCGCAGAACTGACTCAACTTCATCCCTTCCTCGAAACGGGCGATGCTCTGTTCGAGGGCCAGTTGGCCGCCCTCCAGGTCGGCGACGACCTGTTCCAGCCGCGCCAGCGCCGCCTCAAAGGTCAACTCCTTGTCCGTGCTCATGAGAGGTCTCCTGGCGCGCTGCCGCGGTCGGCAGGCGCAGCGGTTTCGGGGGTGACGCGATGTACCCGCAGATCAAGCTCGCCGCCATGCAGGAGCCCCGTGAGGGTTGCGCCCGGCGTCGTCTCTCGGGCGTGGCGGAGGGCCCGGCCCTCAGCGTCCAGCAGAATGGCGTAGCCGCGCGCCAGAACGCGCCGCGGGTTCAGTGCTTCAAGCCGATCGCGCAGGTTCTGGACGCGGCTGTGGGAGCGCTCGGCGTGCCGCCGGAGTCCGGCGGTCAGGCGCGCTGTCATCTCGTCGACGCGCTGGTGGTACACGCGCACGGCGGCCGCGGGCTCGTGCAGAACCCGCTTCGCCAGGGTCCGCTGCAAGCGTTCCTGGAGGCGCGACACGCGCAGCTCGAGTGCCTGCCGTAAGCGGCCGCGGAAGAGGTGAATGCGCTCCAGCATCTCGGCCTTGGCGCCCATCACCACCGCCGCCGCCGCCGAAGGGGTCGCGGCCCGCAGGTCGGCGACAAAATCGCAGATGGTGAAGTCGCGCTCATGGCCGACGGCGCTGATCACCGGGATCGCGCTGCCCGCCACCGCCCGGGCCACCACCTCCTCATTGAAAGCCCACAGGTCCTCCAGGCTGCCGCCGCCGCGCGTGACCACGATCACCTCGCAGGCCTGGGTCCGGTTGAGAAACTGGATCGCCGCCGCAATCTGTGCCGCCGCTTCCGCGCCCTGCACGGGCACTGGCACCAGGCGCACCTGCATGCCGGCGAAACGCTGATCCAGCAAGCGTAGAAAATCCCGTACCGCCGCCCCTTCCGGCGAGGTCACCAAGCCGACGCAACGCGGCAACAGCGGAATCGGCCGCTTGCGTTCTTCATCAAAAAGCCCCTCGGCCCGCAGGCGCGCCTTGAGTTCCTCGAAGCGCTTCTGCAGATCGCCGATGCCCTTGGGCCGGATGAGCTGCACCAGCACCTGGTAGGCGCCGCGGGGTTCATACACGGTCAGGCGACCGTAGACATCAATCTCCACTCCGGTACGCAGCTCCAACTGCCTGGCTGTCTCCGCGCCCCGGAACATGACCGCGGGCAACTGGCTACGGGCGTCTTTGAGGGTGAAATAGACATGCCCGGACCGGTGCAGGGTGATATCGCTGATCTCGCCGCGCAGCCAGAACGCCTCCACCGACTGCTCCAGCAGGTCCTTCACCAGCCGGTTCAGTTCCGACACGGTCCACACCCGTGGCGCTGCCACTGCAGAGAGATCTTCGTCACCAACCACGTCGTGCGTCCTCCGCTGCCTGGTTCGCCGCGGCAGCTACCTAAGGCCAGTTTCCGGTCGGCGCCACCCGCCACCTCTCGGCCCGTCTCCCGGCGCGAATCATCGGAGGCGCCGGCAGAGCCCCCGAGCGGCTCGGACCAAGGCGCTCACGAACCGCTATGCTGGGCGAACCTCATACGCCAAAGGTTCTGCCAGAACCTTGCCGACCTCGGGGGCGGCGCCCCACGCTTCAACATAACCGCCGGGTCCGCTCCGTCCACCCCGTTCTTGGCAGCTGCCTTTGCTTTCCCCGCATACTCAGGCTATCATTTAGATAGTTAGCTGTTTGTATGGGTTTATCATCCGCACCACGCTCAGGAGTGCGCCAATGCCCAGGCTGGTATGCACGCACGGCAATAACT
>CAILKC010000748.1 GCA_903834675.1 uncultured Victivallales bacterium
AACCGCATTCCGGTGAACTATCTCAACATTCGTTCCGACTATGGCCACGATGCTTTTCTGGTCGAGGCGGAGACGGTGGAGCGGCTGATCAAGGGCTTCCTCTCCACCGCGCCGGCCGAGACGGGGGCGGGCCGTGGCGCCAGCCAGGGAGGGTGTACCCCATGACCAGGCACATTCCCAGCCGCACCGGCGTCTTCACCGAAGAGTTGCTCAAGTGCCTTGCTGCGCCGACCGCGGATGCCAATCTGGAGACCTTGACGAGCCTGGACGATGGCGACATGCCGATGCCGGTCGAGCCGGCCGGTGAGATCAGCCATCGCTGGCAGGACCCCATCATCGAGAATCTGGTCCCCGAGGGCGGTGGGGTGCTGGACCTGGGCTGTGGCGACGGGAAGCTGCTCAGTCGGCTGATGCGGACTAAGCACGTCTGCGCCCAGGGCGTGGAATTCGACCAGGAGTCGGTGCTGCGCTGCATCGAGCGCGGGGTGCCCGTCTTCCACGGCGACCTGGACGACGGACTGCGCGGTTTCCCGGATGCCAGCGTCGACGTGGTCATCCTCGAGGAGACGCTGCAGACCCTGCGGCGGCCGGTGCCAGTCCTCGATGAGATGCTCCGGGTCGGGCGGCGCTGTGCCGTCTCGTTTCCGAACTTCGCTCACTGGAAGGTGCGCAAGGCCTTCGCTCTGGGCGGGCGGATGCCGGTTACGGCGGCGTTGCCGCACATGTGGCACAACACGCCCAACATCCATCTGTGCAGCATCCGCGATTTTGTCGACTGGACGGTCTCCGCGGAGGTACGTATCCTGGAGGCGTACGTGCTGGCCGACGGCTTGTCACGGGGGCTGCGCGAGGGCGACAATCTGATCGCCTCCGAGGCGCTTTTCGTGCTCGACCGGCTCTGAGTTCAGGGCGCGGCCCTTCAGGCGTCGCCGAGGGCGCGCTTGGCCGCGGCCAGGGCGCTGAGGTCTTGCAGGCGCGTTCCCAGTCGCGGCGCTTCGATGGCGCAATGGGCCGCCGCCTCGGCCAGCGCGAGCCGGTCACGCTCCTGCCGCACGGCCTCCACCCACGGCTCGCCCAGATAGAGCGACAGGCTGCCCAGGACGATCAGGTCGGGGTGCAGGAAGTCGGCGATCAGGGCGCAGACGCGACCGGTCATCCGGGCATTGAGCGCGATGATGGCGACCGCATCCATGTCACCCGCCGCGGCCAGGGCTTGAATCTGGCGTGGCTCCGGCGGTTCCGGCCAGCGCCCAGGGTAGCGCCAGGTGGCGATCCGTCCCAACGAGCGGGCCGAACAGAAGGCTTCGGCGCACCCCCGGATGCCGAAGGCCTCGGGGCCGTCTGCATCCAGCAGCACATGGCCAATCTCGGGCGAGCGGCCAAAAGCGCCGTAGTAGGGCTTGCCAGCGAACACCATGCCGGCCCCAAAGCCGGTGGCGCAGGTGAGGTAGACCAGCCGCCGGGGCTGGCGCGCCCGGCCCCACTCGAACTCGGCCAGGGCACAGGCGGCGGCATCGTGTTCGACCGCGACCGGTAGCGCGAAGCGCTCCCGCAGCAGGCGCTTCAGTTCGATGCTGTCCCAGCCGGGCAAATTGGGCGGACTGTGGACCACGCCGCCTTCGGCATCGAGCGGCCCGCCG
>CAILKC010000749.1 GCA_903834675.1 uncultured Victivallales bacterium
ATGGACTGTCGGTATGCCGCCCCGGCAGGGCTCAATCTCGTTTGGGATTCATTCCCAGGGCGCTGCCCTGGGCTGAGGAATGGCCGCGCTTTCAGCGCTCCGGGGCGTCTGGCATTCGCGACACGTCCCGCCGGAAGTCTCCCCCAAGAGTCACGTGACCCGTTTTGCTCGCCGGACGCGGAGACGATCGAAACAGAAGCCCCTACGGAACTGCCCTGCGCCCTTCGCACCCCCCAGGGCTTGACAATGGCGTGGCCACAGCCGAGCCTAGTAGAATGCCGGAGGTGACGTGTACGACAGGAGTGTGCTATGCAGGACTGGATCAACGCTCGCAGCCGGATCTACTGGTACGACCAGTATGCCAACAACGAGCAGGCGACCGCCTTCTCCCGCTACGATCCCGACCGGATTGTCGCCGAGCTGGCGGCGACGGGAGCGGATATCGTCGCCGTCTACGCGGCCAGCCAGTTCGGCATCGCCTACTACCCCAGCGCCATCTGGCCGCAACACCCCGGGCTGAAGGGCCGGGACTACGTCGGCGATCTTGTCACCCGTCTGCGCCAGCGCGGTAAAAAGGTGCTTCTCTACATCAACTGGCTGGACTCCAAGCACCCGGAGTGGAACGCGGTTCCCCTCGGCGCTGATCTCGCCCGCATCCGCGCCCCGAAACCCCTGGTCAGTTGGGCCGACCCCACGCAGCCTGAGGGGCGGATTCAGGACCTCCCCGGCGGGCATTGGCAGTTCCCCTGCGCCAACTCGCCCAAACGAGAGCAGGTCGTGGCCATCGCGCGGGAGATTGTGCAGCGCTACCGGCCGGACGCCTTCCACCTCGACATGTTCTTCAACAACACGCCCTGCGTCTGTCCGTTCTGCCGACCGCATCTGGAGCGCCTCTGCGGCACGGCGGAGATCACTCTGCAGACGCTCGGGGCGCACTGGCCGGCCTACATTGACTGGGTTTCCGAGCGCAGTGCTGCCCTCATGGCCGAGCTGTCGGCGGTGTTGCGCGAGAATGGTGTCGTGGCGGCGCACAATGCCTTCGCGCCGCTCTACCAGCCGGCCATCGGCGGCGTCGGCGAGGGCTGGCTCGACTCCCTCGACGTGTGGACCTCGGAGTGCTTCGACGCATTTCAGGTTCCCGGCTCCGACCTCAACACCTCCAGCATCAACGTGCGCTGGCAGCACGCCATCGGCAAGCCATCCTGGATGCTCCGGACCTCCACCTCTTCCCACTACTCCCACTGGCCCATCGCGTCGGCGAAATGGCGAGTCTATACCGCGGCGTGCAAGGCCAACGGGGTCAAGGCCTTCGGACCCTGCGGCATCGGTGCTCGGCCGGATACCACCAGCGCCGCCAGCCTGCTCGCCAATGTCAAGGGCGCCTTCGATTTCGTCATGGAAGACGCGGATCTCGACGCGGGCGCCGTCGCGGATTCCCGCATCGCCCTGGTGTTCTCCTGGGCCACCCGGAAGTACTTCGACGGCGCCCGCAGCATCTCCGAACCGCGCTGGTCTCAGGAGCTCAATGGCTGGGCCCGACTGCTGATCGAGGAGCACCTGCCCTTCGATATCGTCACGGCGGAGAACATCGAGAGCGCCGGGCAGCTCGCGCGCTATGACCTCATCATCCTCCCGAACGCGGCCCACCTGGCGGATGCCTTCTGCGCCGCCGTGCGTGAGTATGTGCGGGAGGGCGGCAGATTGCTGGCCACGGCCGAGACCTCGCTGGGAGACAACCGGGGCGCTCGCCGCGCCGATTTCGCCCTTGGGGACGTGCTTGGGATCGCCCGCCACGGCGCCCGCGAGGGGCACTTTGCCATCGAGCGTCCGGCCGAGTCCGAGCCCGCCTCCGGTGTGCTGCAGGAGGTCGCGGCCTCCGGGGTCGTACTCACCCGCAGCCTCGCGGTCGACCCTGCCGGCTCCGTCTGCGCCATGAAGGACCCCCTGCCGTTGGACGTGCCGGGCACGCCAGTGCTGGTAGCCAACCGCTTCGGCCGCGGCCAGAGCACCTACGTGGCCTTCGACCTCGGTCGCTTCTACGAAATGCATGGCGATCTGCACATTGGCAGGCTGATGGCAGAGCAACTCGACCGCCTGCTCCCTGCCCGGCAGCTCGTGGTGCAGGCCCCGCGGACCGTAGAGGTGACCGTCTGGCGCCAGGAGGCCCCGAAGCGCCTCATCATCCATCTCGCCAACCGCACCGTGCCCTGGTCCCTGCCCACCGACACGCGGGAGATCTCCGAGATCATCCCCGTACACGGCGTCGAAATCTCTCTCCCCACCCCGTTTGTCCGCCCGTCCGTCAGCGCCCGCCACGCCGAGGTCAGCGCTCACGAGGAGAACGGCAGGCTAGTACTGCGAGTGGCCAAGCTCGAGGCCTATGCCGCAGTCCTGCTGGAGGAACGCTGAGCAGGGCAATCTGCGTCCGCCTCGGCTTCGCTGTCCGCGGGCCACGGCGCTCAGGGCGTCTGCGGCGGCGCGGTCGTGCCCAGACGCGCCCGGACTTTCTCGAGGTTACTCCGGGCCTCGGTGTACTGCGGGTCGAGGCGCACGGCCTCCGCATACTCGCGCTTGGCCTGCTGCAAGTCGCCGGTGCATTGGTATATCGCGCCCAGGGTGTTGTGGGTCGGCGCGTACTCGGGGTGCGCCTGGACCGCCAGGACCAGCTGCTTCTCGGCCTCCGCGTACTTCTTCTGCTGGTAGTAGAGGGTGCCCAGGGTGAAGCGGGCGTCGCGGTGCTTCGGGTCCTGCTCCAAGACCTTCCGGTAGTGGGTCGCGGCCGCATCCAACTGCCCCAACTGGTACAGGACATCGGCCAGGCTGGACTCGGCGGCAGCATCACCGGGCCGGAGCCTGAGAACTGCGGCGAACTGGTCCACCGCCTGGTCGCCCTGGCCCTGGCGCTGGTAGAAGCGCCCGGCATCAGCCCGAAGCTCAAGGTCGGCGGGCGTAGCCGCGAGTTGAGTCTCGTACTGCTCTGTCGCTTCTTTGATCTGCCCGGTTGCCGCCAGGGCAAAAGCCAGAGCCCGGCCGACGCCTGGCCGCGGCGGCTGTTGCGCCAGCGCCTGGCGTAGATACGGAATCGCGTCCGCGTACTTCCCCGTCTGCACCAGGATCAGCCCCAGGTGTCGCTGCGCATCCCTATACCACGGCTGGAGCCGCAGGGCTTCGCGGAAGTGCTCGATGGCCGCCGCGGCATCACCGCGCCTGGCGCAGGCACTCCCCAGATTATGATGGGCGAAGTAGTTGTCCTCGGTGACCGCCAGGGCATGCCCGTACAAGCTAAAATCGTCGCGCCATGTGCCCGTCTGCCGCCAGGTGCAGACCGCCAGCGCGAGCGCCACGGCGCCCGCCGCCGCGGCCGCCAGTCGGCGCCCGGCCCGAGGCGCCAACCTGGCCAGGTCGGCCGTCCCCCACACCAGCAGCAGCAGCAGGCCCAGGTGTGGCAACAAGGTGTAGCGGTCGGCATGGCTCTGCTCACCCACCTGGACCAGACCGATCACTGGCACCAGGACGCCGAGGTACCAGAACCAGCCGACCGGAATGTAGGGCCGGGTCCGGGCCCAGCGGAGCGCAGCCAGCGTGATGGCCAGCAGCAGCAGCGCCGCACCCGCAACCTGCCACTCGGGCAGGGATTGGCGCGGGTAGTTGTAGAAATGGGATGACTTCATCGGGTAAAACACCGCCAGTCCCGCCGGCCAGAGGGTCTGCCCGAGGTAGGTCACATAACTCACCAGCGCATTCGCTAACCGTGCCCCCAAGGTGAATCCGAGCGGACACAGCGCGCCCCCGCCGCGTTGAGACCAGAGCGCTCCCAGGCTGACCCCGACACTGAGCCCCAGGAGCGGCAGCTTCTCCCCCAGCAGGCGCCCGGCTTGCCGCCAGAACCCGGCCCGGCCAAGAAAGGAGCCGGGCTCAGGTGCGGACCCCTGCGGCAACGCCCCGGGCAGGCGCTGCAAGGGCCACCAGTCGAGCAGCAGGAACACGCACGGCAGCGTCACCAGCATCGGCTTCGCCAGCAGCCCGGCGGCAAAGACCACAACCAGTAGCAGGTAGGTGCCGAAACGCGGCCGCCGGGCGTAGCGCGCATACACCCACAGGCAGGCCGCCGCAAGGCAGACACTCAGCACGTCCTTGCGCTCCGCGACCCAGGCAACCGACTCCACCCGCAACGGGTGCAACGCAAACAGCGCCGCCACGGCAAGGCTGCGCCATGGTTTACCGGTGAGCTCCGTCAGCGCCAGGAAGAAGAGGACGGTGGCGGTCACGTGCAACAAGAGGCTCGTGAGGTGGTGCCCCCACGGCCGGAGCCCGTATACCTGACAGTCGGCCATGTGGGAAAGCAGCGTCAGTGGGTGCCAGTTACTGACGACCACCGCGGTCAGGGCCCAGCGCACCCCGGCGAAGGTCAACCCTCCCTGCACCATCGGGTTGTTGGTGACGTAGTACGGGTCGTCCATGCTCACGAAGTCGCAGAGGAGAACGCGGCTGAAGACCAGGAAAACCGTCAGCGCCAGCAGGCTGGAAAGCCCCAGCAGAGCGCGCCGCGACAGTGGCTCCGACACCGGCCGGGCCGGACCACCACCGGCCGTCTCCCCAGCGCCCGCCCCGGGGTTGGCCCCGGGCACGCCCGCCGCGGACGGCACCGAAGCACGATGCAGCGCTGCCGCTGCCCGCGCCCGCTCCCGCCGGCCCTGCTTCGCCTGTGCCATCAGTCCCGCCCTGTGCCGACGCCTAGCCGGGCACGGCTGCCCGGACAATGCCACGTTAAGCCGGTACGATAAGCCCTGGCCGCCACCCCCGCCACGGCGCGCGCATCGTCCGGGACGGCCTTCAGGCCCCGCCCGGGCCGGCGCTGAGCGCCCGGCGCCGGAGGACCAGCACGTGCGACGCGGAACGGCACGAGTACCCGGCCGCATCCTTGCCCCAGCGGTAGACGGTCGCGCCGTCGGGCAGGATGTCGGCGACCCCGACCGTCTCAAACCCCGTCCCGCAGTACTCCGTGATCCACTGAAAGAAATCCTCGTAGGCGCCCGGCGGGCGCAGCCATGAGGCATTACCGGAGACCAGGACGACCACCGCCGGGTTCGCGCGTTCGACCTCGCGCCGCAGTTCGTCACGCATCTGCTGGGCGTAGCGGTGCGCTTCCATCGGTCCGTACATGTAAATGTGCCCGGTGGCGGAGCGTCGCTGCGCGTGGAAGCAGATCTGCGGTTCCGAGCCGAACACGGCCACTCGGTCGCTGGCTGCCGTGATCTGCTTGATGTACGCGGCGATGACGGGCGATTCCACGAACGGGTTCAGGCCATAGATGTTGCGTGACAGTTTCGCCGGCGAATCCACGAAGCAGTAGTTCCAATGCACCACCAGGGCCGCGATCATGGCGCCGGCCCAGACCAGCAGCGGCAGGACGGCCAAGGCCCGCGGGCCGCGGCAGCGCGACAGGCGCACCGCGGCGGCGTCGACGCCAACCCCAGCGGCGAGAGCCAGGGCCGGCAGCAATACGACGAAATAGTGGCGGCGAAAGTAGAGGCCGGGAACCACCGCGGCGGCTGAGGCGCAGAGGAACAGCAGCAGCACCAGCCGCCGGCCCCGGTACGCCCCGGTCAGGGCCGCCACGGGCAGGCCGAGTGCCCCGAGTACCCAGAGAAGCTCGAAGCCGCGGACGACGCTTGGGAAGGTGCGCCGGAAGGTGATCAGGCCCTGGGCCGGAGTAAGCAGGGAGCTGTACTGGGAGGCGTACTGCACGTTCCAGAACCAGAACGGGTCGAAAACCCCCAGAGCGGCCAGGACGCCAAGGGCCACGACCCCCGGCAGGACGCCGCCCCCGGCCAGGTGCGCCAAGCGCCCCAGCGTAGCTCGGATCGAGAAAGGCTTCTGCTGCAGGCCATGAAGCACCACCGCGGCCGCCGCGAACGCGCCGAAGAAGACAGCGTGCGGTTTCAGCAGTGCGGCACTGCCGATGAGCGCGCCGCTGAGCCAGAACCAGGCCGGCCGCGGTTGTCGCAACGCCTTCATCAGCAGATACGTGCCCGCCAGCACAAACAGGGCGATGAACTGGGTCACGTGCCCGGCGAAACCGAGCACGGTGGGACTCAGCGACAGGAGCGCATACCCGGCGCCGGCCAGAGCCGCGACGCGAAAGCCGTACAGCTCGCGCGCCAGCAGCACGAGGAAGACCACGGCCCCGGCGTTGGCCAGGAGCAAGCCGAGGTGGACCCCCACCGTCGTCTGCCCGAACAGCAGCATGGCGAGGGCATACAGGCCGTAGATGCCGGGCGGCTTCATGGTGTAGGCATCTTGGTACGGCGGGATCCCCTGCAGCAGCAACTGCCCGAGGTAGGCGTACTCACCCTCGTCGCGCTCCAGCGGGAAGGACAGCAAGCGGATCCGCACGATGACCGTCACCAGCACGACGACGCCGAGGATGAGCGCGTGTGGCAGCAGGGACAACGGCGCCGGTTCGCCCTGCCGCACCGGCGCGGCGGCGGCCTTCCCGGCGCAGCAGTGCTTGACCTTGCGCCCGCTGCCGCAGGGGCACGGATCGTTACGCCCCACGCCGGCTGCCGTCATGCGGGGCCTTTCCCCGCCGGCACGGCCTCGCGAAAGGCAAAGAGCGCCTGGCCGCGCCAGCCCAGCCGGTAGAGCAAGACCTGGACGCTGCTGCGGAGGACGCCAAGTCCGTACACCGTGGAGCGCGACAGGCTGATGGAGGAGGCCTCGGGGAAGTACTTGGTCGGACACGAGACCTCACCGATGCGAAACCCGGCGCAGATGGTCTGGCAGAGCATCTGGTTGTCGAAGACGAAGTCATCCGAACCCGCTTCCAGTGGCAGGGCTTCCAGCACCTGCCGGGAGAAAGCGCGGTAGCCGGTGTGATACTCCGACAGTTTCGCCCCCACCATCAGGTTCTGCGCCGCCGTCAGGAAACGGTTGGCAATGTACTTGATCAGCGGCATGCCTCCGGCCAGTGCGCCCTTGCCGAGGATGCGCGAGCCGAGGACCACGTCGTAGATCCCGGAGTTGATCATGTGCGCCATGGCCGGAACCAGGCGCGGGTCATACTGGTAGTCAGGGTGAACCATGACGACAATGTCGGCGCCGCGCTCAAGCGCCAGCCGGTAGCAGCTCTTCTGGTTGCCGCCGTAGCCCTTGTTGCGGTCATGCGCGAACACGAACAGCCCGAGGCCGCGGGCGATCTCCACGGTGCGGTCACGGCTGGAGTCGTCCACCAGGATGATATCGTCAACCACCGTGCGGTCGATGGCGCCGACCGTCTGCGCCACCGTTTTTTCCGCGTTGTAGGCCGGCATGACGACCGTGACCTTCTTGGCGCCGATCATAGGCAGTTTCTCCCGCTCGTGGTTCTGGCCGTCCTCTTTCCCTCAGAACCCGAGACCCGCAATTCCGATCCGTTCCTTGGGTGCATGAAAGGCGCTCCACTCGTGCCTTCACGCGGTGAAGATACCGCAACCAGGCGACAGGGTCAATGGAGGGGCGCGAAACCGGCTGGTATGAGACTTGCCGCAACCTCCTATGACACCAGGCGCGTCCCATTCCGCCCTACGTCCGCCGCAGCGGATGTAGGGCGTTGGAGGGCGCCGCTGCGTCGGCGCCGCGGCGGCCACGCAGGGCCGCCCTCCAGGCGATTCGGCGCGTCCCGGCCGGATCGGAATGGGACCCGCGTCGGCAAGTCTCATCATTCCGGTATGTCCGGCCCCAGCTGGGGGCCCGGCTGATCCGCCGCGGCGGCCTGACCCCTGAACCCTGAGTAGTCACCACTCACGGAACTGACATGCGCCCGCTGGCGCCGGAACCCCGGCCTGACCGGTTGTCATCCGGCCAGACGCATGCATGTTCTGTACGGATTTTACCGAACCCCAGAAACGTCGCCGGTTAGTGCCGGTCGGAGGACAGCCCATGCGTCTCGCGGAGCCCTATTTCGCCAGTATCGTTGCCGCCTGGCCGAGGTCGCGCGAGTCGCGCGGGCTGAGGCTTGGTGTGCTGCTGGGCTTGGCAAGTATGATCGTCCAGTCTGCGCCGCCGCCGCCGGTGCTGCTGCCGAATGCCAGTTTTGAACAGGCCGGGGCCGGGCGCGTCGACAGCTATTCACAGACCGACCTGGCGGCAGCGGCGGGGGAGGCACTGATGGGTTTGCCCGACGGTTGGGCGGCGTATCAGTGGGGGCCGCAGGGCAGCCGTTTCAGGGTGGCGGTGGAGAAGGGCGTCGGCCACTCCGGCGCCGCGGCGCTGCGCTTGCAGAACCTCGACAGCGCGGCCAAGGGCGGTGTCTACGCCCATCCCCGGCTGGAAGCGGGGACGTACCAACTCGCGGTGTGGGCCCGCACCGCGCCGGGCAAGACGGGACGCTTGGCCATGTATCTGGCCTCGGCCTACTCCCCGCCGCTGAAGGTCACCGAGACCTGGACACGCCTGGTCTTCGAAAACGCCGTCGACAAACCGGTCGAGCGTGCCGAGATCAACCTGCAGAATGCCTCCGGCGAGCCGAGCGTGGTCTGGGTAGACGATGTCGAACTGCTGGGCACTTCGGCGCGCCACTACGAGACGGTGGCCGACAGCCGCCCGGAACGGCCTCGGACACTGCTGTTCAGCCCGATGAACGCCAACTATCTGCGCGACACGGCCAAGCTCTGGGCCGAGCGCGGCTTTCGCGGCTTCCTCTTTGATGGGATGATGGCCAGTTGGGGGTCGGATGTGTGGGCGGTCGATGGCGACCCGAAGACGCAGGGTGAAGACGACGGGCTCTATCGCGAGGTCAAGGCCTGCAACGACGAATGCCGGCGCTACGGCATCGACTCGAACTTCGTCAAAGTGGCCTTCTATGGAGAGCTGCCCGACTGGTTCGACGATGCCGCCTGGGTGCAACTGGCGGGCAACTTTCGCCAGGGCGCCCGCTTTGCCCGCCTGACCGGCTGTGTCGGCGTCGCCATCGATACCGAGTATGTCGCGGCGCAATACGACCTCGGCTGGGCTGGCTATGCGAAGACTCCTCGCGCGCCGCAGGAGCTGAAAGCGAAGGCCAGGGAGCGCTGGCGCACGGTGGTAGCCGGCATGCTGGAAGAGTTTCCCGCGCTGGTGCTGTTGACCCTGCCTGAAGGGATGATCTACTACGGCCCTCTCTACAACGAGGTCTTTGCGGGAATGCTTCAGGCCTGTGCCGATGTCGATGCTCCCAACGGCCTGCACGTGCTGACCGAGGGGACCTACCACCTGACCGCGCCTTCCGCCCTGGCGAAGTACCCCGGTCGTGTCACCGCCCTGATCGACGAGGAATTACCTGGCCCCCTGGCAGACTACTGGCGTCGGCGTTGCAGCGTGGCCATGGGCGCCTGGCCCCTGGGCTACTACCGGACCGTCACGGACCCGGCGGGTAAGTCCCTCGGTTACGCGGGCAAGAAGGAGATCTTCGGAGATAAGGTCATCGGCTCCTACGCCGACAAGAGTGAGTGGTACACGCCGGCCGTGTTCAAAGAGCAGATGGCCGGACTGAATACCTTCTGTCCGCGCTACAACTGGATCTACGGCCATGGCTGCGTGTTCTGGCAGTGGACCGAGGCTGAACTCAAGAAGTACCAATCCTGCGCCCACCGCTCGGCCAGTAACGCGACCTTGCCCACGGTGACGAACTTGGCCGAGTATACCGAGGCCATCGCCAAGCCGCTGCTGCTCAAGGAAGCCGCCGAGGAGTGAGGAGAGGACTGGGAATGGGCTTCAGGATTGCCTCTGCTCAGCCTTTCCGGAACGCGGCTTTTTCGCCTGCCGCGGTTCGCCGCGGCAAATTACGGAGAACTCGGCTTGCCGGGGGCCGGACGTACCGCAGTGAGACTGCTGCCTTGGTTCTATGGGCCGTGGCCCTTGCCCCGGCGGTCGTAGTGCAGGCCCAGGCGCCTTCAGCGGAGACGACGATGACACAGACGCATTCCCCGGCCGCCGCACGGCCACGGCTATCACGGGCGGACTTGCCGCGCTTGAAGGGAGCCCCCCGCGCCGAGGTCTTCGCCGCGCTGGGCTCATTTGACGAGCGCGGCCTGACCGACGCGGAGTTCCTGCCGCGGGCGTTGGACCTGCTGGACCCGGCCCGGGTGGCGGGCCTGGCCGAGGCCCGCGTGGCCGGGGACCTGCCGGGGGCCTTGGACGCCGTGTTCCGCGCCTGCCGGAGCACCACGCATGTCCCGGCCAAGCCACCCGTCAGCCCGGCGACGCTTGATATGGCCGACGCGGTGCTCCAGAACCGCTTCAGCTTCTACGGCGAGATGCACCAGCTTCCCGCCAGCATCGATTGGGAGAGTAATCCGGGCACGGCACACTGGGGCCACGACCTGAACCGCTTCGGCTACCTCGGGCCGTTGACGCAGGCCTTTCAGGGCCGCGGGGACCCTCGCTACAGCCGCAAGGCCGTGGACCTGATTCTGGATTGGATCGCGAAAGCCGATACCGCCCGCTGCTTCGCGGGTACGCCGTACATGTGGGGGTCGTACCTCAACAACGCCATTCACTGCCAAGTCTGGTGTCAGAGCCTGAAGCCGCTGCTGGCTCGCGAGCAGGTTACCGCGGTGGAACTGCTGCGGGTGCTGAAATCACTGCACGACCAGCTCGCCTATCTCGAGATTGTCACCAACGGCCATGCGGGCAACTGGCCGACCATCGGCTGCCAGGGCATGCTCGACTGCCTGGGGGCATTTCCGGTCCTGCGCGATACCGACCGCTTCGTGGCCTATTGCCTCGACACGCTCGGCCGCCAGATTGCCGATCAGGTGTTGCCGGATGGGGTTCAGGACGAGTTGACGCCGCACTACCACCTCTGCGTCGTGGGCAACCTGCTCTCGGCCACCCGCTCGCTGCGGGCTCTGGGTCGTGAACTCGACCCCAAGACGATGGCGACCCTGGGCCGGATGGTCCATTACCTGCAGCAGGCCACGATGCCTGACGGTAGCCGGCAGGCTGCGTTCAACGATTCCGATCCCGGGGTTACCGGGAACATCCGGGGGAGTCTGGCCGCCCTGGGGCTGGAGGCCATGCTGTCAACGCCAGCCCAGCTTGGCCCCGAGGTGTTTCCCTATGCCGGGGTCGCCTTCTTGAGGCAGCGGCAGGACCAGGGCGATCTCTATCTCGCCTTTGACGCCGGCCCCTACGGTCGTGGCCACCAGCACGAGGACAAACTTGGCTTCTGGCTCTTTGCCTATGGCCGCAGCCTGCTGGTCGACCCCGGCCGGCATCTCTACGATGGGTCGGCGGTGTCGTACTACGGTTTCCTGAAGAGCACCGCGGCGCACTCGACCCTCCGCCTGGACGGATTGGGCCAATACAGCGCCGGGCGGCCGGACACCTGGATTGCCAAGGCCCCACTCGACCTGGGCTGGCAGGCTGCCCCCGGCGAGCTCCGCGCCGCGGGGGCGTACGATCTCGGCTACGGCAAGGACAATCTGCTCAAGGTCGTCCACCACCGCGAGATCGTTTTCGTCAAGGAGCGGTTCTGGGTCGTGTTCGACGTCGTCAGCGGGGCAGGGGAGCACGCCATCGAATCGCGCTTCCAGTTTGCGCCCGGCTCGTTGCGGGTGGACGGCACGACGGCGCACACGGAGTTCGCCGATGCCAACCTGCTGTTGCGGGCGGCTCCGCTGGCGCCCTTCACGGACATCCACGTCGAATGTGGCCGGGAGAATCCGCGTGGGGGCTGGTACTCGGAGAGCTACAACCGGATCGAGCCGGCGCCAGCGCTGTCGCTGTCGCTGCGTACAGCCTTGCCCTGGCGGGCGGCGACCTTGTTGTGGCCGTACCGTGGCACGACGGCGCCAGCGCTGGAGTTCGTCTTCGATGGCATGCGGGCTCGCCTCACCAGTGCTGAACTGGGAGAGCTGAGTGTCGTCTGCTCGTTGCCGTAAGGGCCGGGCTGGCGTCTCTGTTCCGCCTGGCGCCCGACGGCGCCAGGCGTGGAGCCGCGCTCGGCTCGACCGTCCCCCAGCCGCGCCGACTACCCCTGAACCGACCAGCGCCCCGCCGTGCCGGGCAGCGCAACAACCCGTGGTCTGTATGCCGTATCTGATTGCGCGAGAATATACTCCGTCATGAATGGCCCGGCGCCAAGCCAAAGCGGTGTCGCGGTCGCCGCCTTGGCGACCTTGCCACACGCACTCCACCTGGCCGACGCGCGATATGGACTGCGTGCGGCAGAGGGCCGCGGCCGCGGCCCGTCGACGCCGCTTTCACTGCCGACGGTACGACGGCGGTCGTTTCTTG
>CAILKC010000750.1 GCA_903834675.1 uncultured Victivallales bacterium
ACTCAGGAAGGTCCGAGATCAGGTCCGTAAGGAACTGGAACTCCGCAGCGGCGCGCATCGAGCCAAGGTGGTGGTGTGCATGGGTACCTGCGGCATTGCGGCCGGCGCCCGCGACACCATGAAGGCTCTGCTTGGCGCCCTGCAGGCCCGGAACCTTACCGACGTGGCTGTGATTGCGGCTGGGTGCCGGGGTTTCTGCGAGCAGGAACCCCTGGTCGAGGTGCAGATCCTCAATGAGCCGGCCGTCACCTATGGGCACGTGGATGCGGCCGCCGCCGAGCGCATTGTTGCCGAGCATCTGGTGGCGGGTCGGAAGGTCCAGGAACTGGTGTTTCGCTGAGGAGGGAGGGAGTTATGGCCACCGTGTCCTGCGACCAGCACTGCTGCAAGAAGGCGGACAACCCGCAGTTTCGGCAGTTGGACGAGTTCATTGCGCGTCAGGAACCAGGGCGCAACGCGCTGATTCCGGTGCTGCACAAGGCTCAGGAGATCTTCGGTTTCCTGCCGGCGGACGTGCAGCAGCACATTGCCGACGCCGTCGGCATTCCCGCCAGCGAGGTATTGGGCGTGGTGACGTTCTACCACTACTTCACCATGCAGCCTCGCGGTCGGCACACCGTCAACGTCTGTCTGGGCACGGCCTGTTACGTGCGCGGCGCCAAGAAGGTGATGGAGGCGCTGTGTCACGAGCTTGGCGTGAAGATGGGCGGGACGACCCCGGATCGGCGCTTCTCGCTGACGGCTCAGCGCTGTTTCGGGGCCTGCGGACTTGCCCCCGTCGTGATGGTTAACGAAGACGTGCATGGACGCGTCACCCCCAAGAAGATCGCCAGCATCCTTGCGAAGTACGAATGAGGGCTGCAATGAAGAGCATTCGGACTCAGGTTCTGTTGTGTGCCGGCGGGTCCTGCATCTCGTCTGGCACGGAGAGTGTCCTGTCTGCCTTTGAGCGCGAGCTGCTGCGTCACGAGCTGACGCAGGAGGTCGAGGTCGTCGCCACCGGCTGCATGGGCATGTGTGAGATCGGCCCTATCGCCATCGTCTACCCCGAGGGCATTTTCTACCAGAAGGTCAAGGCCGAGGACGTGGCCGAGCTGGTGGAGGAGCACCTGCTCAAGGGCCGTATCGTGGAGCGCCTGCTCTACAAGCGCGCCACCACCGGCGAGATGATTGAGACGATCAACCATATCGACTTCTTCAAACTGCAAAAGAAGATCGCCTTGCGCAACTGCGGCAATATCGATCCGGAGGACATCCGCGAGTATATCGCCGTGGACGGCTACGAGGCTCTCGGCCGGGTGCTGAGTTCCATGACGCCGGCGCAGGTGGTCGAGGAGATCAAGGCCTCTGGACTGCGCGGTCGCGGCGGCGCCGGCTTCCCCACCGGCCTGAAGTGGCAATTCACGGCCGCGGAGAAATCCGACTGCAAGTATGTGGTCTGCAACGGTGACGAGGGCGACCCGGGCGCCTTCATGGACCGCAGTGTCCTGGAAGGTGACCCGCACAGCGTGGTTGAAGCCATGGCCATCTGCGGCTATGCCGTGGGGGCCAGTCAGGGTTACGTCTACGTCCGCGCCGAGTATCCCCTGGCGATCAAACGGCTTGACCGTGCCATCCTGGAGGCCCGCGAACTCGGTCTGCTGGGCAAGAACCTGTTCGGCACGGCCTACAGCTTCGATCTGGAGATCCGCATGGGGGCTGGCGCCTTCGTCTGCGGCGAAGAGACGGCCCTGATGAACTCGATCGAGGGCAAGCGTGGCGAGCCGCGTCCGAAGCCGCCGTTTCCAGCGCAGAAGGGTCTGTTCGGCAAGCCCACCGTACTGAACAACGTCGAGACCTTTGCCTGTGTGACCTACATTATCCTCAACGGCGCGGCGGAGTTCGCTAAGATCGGCACCGACAAGAGCAAGGGCACCAAGGTATTCGCCCTGGCTGGTGACGTGGTCAACTGCGGCCTGGTGGAGGTGCCGATGGGCATTCCGCTCGGGTCGGTGGTCTTCGACATCGGCGGCGGCATCCGCAACGGCAAGAAGTTCAAGGCCGTACAGATCGGTGGACCCTCGGGCGGCTGCATCCCCCAGGAGTATCTCAACACGCCGATCACCTACGAATCGCTGCCTGAGCTGGGGGCGATCATGGGCTCCGGCGGCCTCATCGTCATGAACGAGGACACCTGCATGGTGGACCTGGCCCGCTACTTCCTCGACTTTATCCAGGAGGAGTCCTGCGGCAAGTGTACCCCCTGCCGGGTCGGTACCCGGATCATGCTGCAACTGGTCACTAAGATCTGCAATGGCCAGGGCACCATGGCGGACTTGGCCAAGCTCGAGGAACTGGCGCCACAGATCGCCAAGGCCTCGCTGTGCGGCCTCGGCCAGACCGCCCCCAACCCGGTACTGTCCACGTTGCGCTACTTCCGCGAAGAGTATATCGAGCATATCCAGGAGAAGAAGTGTCGGGCCGGGGTCTGTGGCGCCCTGATGTGGGCGCCCTGCACCAACGCCTGTCCGGCCTCGGTCAATGTCCCCGCCTACATGAGCTACGTCGCCAAGGGCCGCTTCGAGGATGCTTTGCGCATCCACCTGCTGGCCAATCCCTTCCCGTCGGTCTGCGGGCGTGTCTGTCCGCAGTGGTGTACCAAGAAGTGCCGCCGCGCCGACCTCGAAGGCCCGCTGGCGGTGCGCCTGGTAAAGCGCTTCATGGCGGAACAACGGCAGGACTACATGGACCTGTACCCGCCCAAGGACGCGCCGAACGGCCACCAGGTCGCCGTCATCGGTAGCGGTCCGGCGGGGCTGACTGCGGCTTACTACCTGGTGTTGCGCGGGTATGACGTCACCGTGTTTGACCGCCAGCCCGAGATGGGCGGCATGTTGCGCTATGCCATCCCCGATTACCGTTTGCCGCGCGCCTACGTCGACAAGGAGATTGACGGTCTGCGCCGACTCGGGGTCAAGATGCGCGTCGGCGTCGAGATCGGCAAAGACCTCACCATCCCGCAGCTGCAGGCGCAGGGCTTCGAGGCGTTCTTCCTGGCCAGCGGTTGCGGCAAGGAGACCAAGCCGCGCATTGAAGGCATCGATCTACCTGGCGTCTACGCCGGCATCGACTTCCTGGAGCGCGCCGCCAAAGGCGAGAAGATCGCCATGGGTCCCGACGTCGTCGTCATCGGTGGCGGCGATAGCGCCATCGACGCCAGCCGCATTGCCCGGCGTTGCGGGGCGCAGAACGTCACTATCATGTACCGCCGCACGCGCGGCGAGATGCCCACTAACCCCATCGAGATCCGCGAGGCCGAAATCGAGGGCAACCAGGTGGAGTTCCTGGCCAATATCACCGGCATCCGGCCCCGTGATGGTCGTCTGGAGGTGACCGTGGCGCACATGCGCCTGGGCGCCTTCGACAAGAGCGGTCGGCGGCGCCCGGAGCCCATGCCGGGTTCCGAGGAGACCCGTCTGGTCGACAACGTGATCGTCGCCATCGGCCAGCAGAGCGATGCGGATCACATCGTGAAGACGACGGAAGGGCTGACCGGGACCAGCTATGGCGGTGTGCAGGCGGACGCCAAGACGGGTAAGACCGGACGCGCCAACGTCTTTGCTGGTGGCGACCTGGTGATCGGGGCGGCCACCGTAGTGGAGGCCATTCAGGCCGGTCAGATCGGGGCTCGCGCCATCGACCAGTTGCTCAGTCCCGACCCCAAGCGCAAGTACCCGTGGGAGAGCCTGTCGTTGCCGGACATCGCTCCCGACCTCGATGCCGAGGTGCAGGAGATGGAGCCGGTCCAGGAGTCGCTGCTGGAGCCCGGAGAGCGGTTGATCTCCGTGGAAGTGGAGCGCACCGTAGCCCCGGCCGAGGCCATGCGTGAGGCCAGTCGCTGCCTGCGCTGTGACTACAAGCAGTAACCGCCGCAGTACCGGCGTGGAAGCCCAACGCGGGAGACGAAACGATGACGGTTCGCCAGATCGTCCGCAAGCGTGGCAAGGCTCGCGAAAACCTCTTGGTCATCTTGCATGACCTACAGCAGGCCAGTGAGGATAACTCGTTGCACCGTGAGGACTTGGATGAACTCTCCAAGATCATGGGTATCACCGTCTCCGACCTGGTTGGGACGGCGACGTTCTATTCCATGTTCAGCCTGACCCCGCGGGGTCGCCACATCATCCGGCTCTGCGAAAGCCCGCCCTGCTACATCATGGGCGAGGAGAACCTCCGCGCCGCCATCCGCGAACGGCTTGGCATCGACTTTGGCGAGACCACGGCCGACCGCTGCTTCACGCTGGAACCCAGCAGTTGTCTGGGGGCCTGCGGCGTGGCGCCGGTGATGATGGTTGACGATGAGATCTACGGCAACCTGACGCGTGAGAAGGTCGGCCAGATCCTGGATGCGGTCCGGGCGGGCGACCTGCGGCACGCGGCGGGCGCGTAAAGGAGAATGACGGCCATGGGGACAGCGAGAACCTACGTTATGGTGCCCGTGGATGCCGACACCGTCATCATCGGCGCCCGCGAGGTCAAGAGCCGCTTTTCGGCCGAGATTGGTCGGCGTGGGCTGACGGACGAGATTCGCGTCCTGGAGACGGGCTCCTTCGGTCCGTCCAACGCGGGTGTCATTGCCGCCGTCCAGCCCGATGGGGTGGTGTACGGACACTTGACGCCGGAGGACGTGCCGGCGATTGTGGAGGAGCACTTGGTCAAGGGCCGCATCTGCGGTCGTTACCTCCTGCCGCGCGAGTTTCCGCCCATGATTCCCGGTCACCACGACGCGCGTCACACCCAGATGGCCGGACGCATCGTGCTGGACAACTGCGGCAGTATCGACCCGGAGAGCATCGAGGAGTATATCGGTAACGACGGCTACTTCGCCCTTGGTCGGGCGGTTACTGAGATGACCCCGGCCCAGGTGCTGAGCGAGGTCGAGGACTCCGGCCTCCGGGGCCGCGGCGGCGCCGGCTTCCCCACCGGTCGCAAGTGGCGTTTCTGCGCCCAGGCCAAAGGGCGGATCAAGTACGTCATCTGTAACGCGGACGAAGGCGAGCCCGGCACCTTCAAAGACCGCCTGATCATGGAGGGCGATCCACATAAGGTCCTCGAGGGCATGGCGCTGTGCGCCTATGCCATCGGCGCCAAGAAGGGCTTTGTCTATATCCGTGGCGAGTACAAGCTCTCCATCGAACGCCTCGAGAAAGCCATCCAGAGCGCCCGGGCGCAGGGCCTTCTGGGCCAAGGCATCCTGGGCTCGAAGTTCGCTTTTGATGTCGAGGTGCGCCTCGGCGCCGGCGCCTACGTCTGCGGCGAAGAGACGGCCCTGATTGAGTCCATGGAGGGTAAGCGTGGCCTGCCCCGGCTCAAACCGCCCTTCCCGGCCCAGGTTGGCTACCTGGGCAAACCCACCAACGTGAACAACGTCGAGACTTTGGCCTCGGTGCCCGCCATCCTGCGCCGTGGCGCGGCCTGGTTCCGCTCGCAGGGCACGGCCGGGACGCCCGGGACCAAGGTCTACTCCATCATCGGGCACATCAACCGCCCTGGCCTGATCGAAGTTGCCTCCGGCGTTACCCTGCGCGAGATCATCGCGGACTTCGGCGGCGGCATCTCCTCCGGCGCCTTCAAGATGGCGCATCTCGGAGGCACCGCCGGTGAGATTTTCGGGCCGGAGATGCTCGATGTACCGTTGGACTACGACGCGATGCAGAAGGTCGGGCACACGCTGGGATCAGGCGCCATCCTGATCATGAACGAGAGCGTCGGGGTGGCCGACTACCTGGACGCCTGCATGCGCTTCTTCAAGCACGAGTCCTGCGGCAACTGCAACCCCTGCCGCAACGGGGTTCAGACGCTGTGCGGGATCACGGGTAGGCTGAAGCAGCGTCAAGGCTATCCGGGCGACGTGCAGCTCATGGAGGAGCTGGTCATGTCACTCAAGACCATGGCCTTCTGTCCCCTGGGCCAGTCGCTGGCGGCGCCGGTGATGTCGGCGCTCCGCTACTTCCGCGCCGAGGTCGAGGCCGGCGTCGATAAGACCCTGGTTCGGCCCCGGCCTGCACACTGCGATCTCGACCTCATAGAACTCGGGGAATGATGTCTAACGTATTGGCCTAAATGGTCCTACATCATAGGAGTTGACGTCCATGGCAGTAACGCTGACGATTGACCGGCAGACCGTGACGGTGGCCGACGATGCCACCGTTCTGGACGCCGCCCGCCAAGCTGGCGTGGTGATCCCGACCCTGTGCCATTTTCCGGGGGTATCGAGCCCGGGCTCATGCCGCGTCTGCCTGGTCGAGGTGCAGGGCGCGCGGACGTTGCAGCCCTCCTGCGTGACCAAAGTGGCCAACGGCATGGTCGTAAAAACCTCCAGCAAGACCGCCCGCGATGCCCGTCGGCTCTCGGTGGAACTGATGCTGGCGAACCATCCCTGGGACTGCAATGCCTGCGTGCGCAATGGCAAGTGCGAACTGCAGACCTTGGCCCAGGACATGGGCATCACCGAAGTGCGCTTTCCCTATGCCCGGGACCCCATCCCGATCGACCGTTCGACCCCGGCCGTGGTGCGCGACATGAACAAGTGCGTGCTCTGTCGCCGTTGCGTCGCCGTCTGTCAGGACATCCAGGGGGTCGGCTCGCTGGCGCCGCGCTCTCGCGGTTTCGACACCATCATCGGCGCCGGCGTGGGTGAGGACCTCTCCGAGGCCGTCTGCGTGCAGTGTGGTCAGTGTGCCGCCGTCTGCCCGGTCGGCGCCATCTACGAGAAGGACGCCATCGAGCCGGTCTGGGCCGCCCTCGACGACCCCAGCAAGCACGTCATCGTGCAGACCGCTCCCGCTATCCGCGCCGCCCTCGGCGAGTGCTTCGGCGCCGAGCCCGGCACCCGCGTCACCGGTAAGATGGTCGCGGCGCTGCGCCGTCTCGGCTTCAAGAAGGTGTTTGACACCAACTTCACCGCCGACCTCACCATTCTCGAAGAAGGCACGGAATTCCTCCTGCGCCTCCAGCGGGCCCTGGTGGAAAAGGACCCGACCGTGAAACTGCCCATGTTCACCAGTTGCTCGCCGGGCTGGATTAACTACATGGAGCAGTTCTACCCGCAACTCATCCCCAACCTCTCGACCTGCAAGTCGCCCCAGCAGATGTTCGGCGCCCTCGCCAAGACCTACTATGCGCAGAAGGAAGGCGTTGACCCGAAGAGCATCGTGGTGGTCTCCGTCATGCCCTGTACCGCCAAGAAGTTTGAGTGCGACCGGCCCGAGATGAACGCCTCCGGCTTCAAGGACGTCGACTACGTGCTGACCACCCGCGAACTCGGTCAGCTCATCAAGGAGGCCGGCATTGACTTCATGAGTCTGCCCGACGAGGAGCAGGATGCGCCCATGGGCCTTTCCACTGGCGCGGCTGACATCTTTGCCAACACCGGCGGCGTCATGGAAGCCGCTCTGCGCACGGTCTACGAGGTGGTCACCGGCCGGGAACTGCCGCTGGCGCAATTGCACGTGGCGCCGGTGCAGGGCCTGCAGGGGCTCAAGGAAGCCAGTCTGACGCTGACCGGCTGCGTGCCCGCCTGGAGCTTCCTCGAGGGGGTCACGGCCAAGGTGGCGGTGGCGCACGGCCTGTCCAACGCCCACAAGGTCTGCCAGATGGTAGCGGAGGGCAAGGCGGACTACCACTTCATCGAAGTTATGTGCTGCCCCGGCGGTTGCATTGGCGGCGGCGGGCAACCCCGCACGACGACGGACGAGGTCCGCAAGAAGCGGATTCAGGGGATCTACCGGGAGGACGAGGGGCGCCCGTTGCGCAAGTCGCACGACAGCCCGGCGGTGAAGCAGATCTACGCCGAATTTCTGGGTACTCCCAACGGTCACAAGTCGCACGAGTTGCTGCACACGCACTATCACGACCGCAAGCAGCACTCCTGAGGGCTCCGGGCGCTGGCTCGAGGGGATCCCGCGGCAAGGCGACGCGAGCGGCTCTTGCGCTGGCCGTCTGGCGGCGTGGGGTTGGTGCTTGTTTGTCGGCTTTTGGCAAGCGCACGCCGCCGCGCTCCCAAGCGCGCCCGTCGGTATCGGAGTCGTGCCTGGATGAACCACGGAAAGTGGCTTGTGGACGGTGGCGCGGGCATTTTTTCGCAGCTTCTCAGGTTGCAACTCAGGTGCATTTTCCTGCAGGGCTGTTTTGTTCGACCTGTGCAATAAGAGAGTCCGTCTGAAGCGCTGAAGGCGCGTTGCCATACCAGCCCAGGGCAACGCCCTGGGAATAGAATGGTTATGGGTTTGAGCCCTGTAGGGGCGAGCCATCTGCCCTACCTTCGCACCGAGG
>CAILKC010000751.1 GCA_903834675.1 uncultured Victivallales bacterium
CCTCGGTGCGAAGGTAGGGCAGATGGCTCGCCCCTACAGGGCTCAAACCCATAACCATTCTATTCCCAGGGCGTTGCCCTGGGCTGGTATGGCAACGCGCCTTCAGCGCTTCAGACGGACTCTCTTATTGCACAGGTCGAAATCGTTTGGAGTCGGCAGGGCCAGCTCTGCTCCACAGCCTGCGCGTCGGCTGGGGCTCTCAGTCCTGAATCTGCCGGATCGTCTGCATTTCGGTCGCCGACAGCGGTCCCGCCGCCACTGCCGCGAGGACGTCGCGGAGTTCGGTGATCGACGCCAGGCCGGAGAGGACGACGGCGGGGTCCGGGTCGCCGAGCAGGTAGCGGAGCGCGACCTGCTGGAAAGGCGCGCCGGGGTCCGCGAAGGCCGCTTCGAGCCGCGCCACGCGCGCCGCCTCGGGGCTGGGGTTGTCCCGTAGCCGTTGACGCCCGCTTGGGGTGAGTTGGCCACAGCGCAGGGGCGAACCCAGCACCACGGCGACATTCCGGCGCCGCGCCACGGGGATCAGCGTCTCCTGCGCCAGGCGGGTGGTCAGGTCGTAGTCACAGTACGAGAGGACGCTGTCGAACTCGCCGGTGTCGACCAGGCGGGCCAGGACGGTGGGTTCCCGGCCGGTGACGCCGATGGCGCGGACCAGGCCTTGGCTCTTGAGCTGTTGCAGGGCTTCGAGCGCGCCGCCGGGTCCCATCAACCGCTCGAAGGGGGCCGAGTGCGCCTCGTGGAGTTGCAGCAGGTCGATCCGCTCGCGCCGCAACAGCCGCAGACTAGTCTCAAAACTGCGCAGCACGGCATCGCGGGAGTAGTCGAAGCCCGGCGTGCAGCCGGCCTTGGTGGCGAGGTAGTACGGCTGGCTTACCGTGCTGAGGACCTGCCCAAGAATCTCCTCGGATGGCCCGTAGGCCCGGGCGGTATCGATGTAGTTGACGCCCAGGCTGAGCGCCTCTCGTACAAGCGTCGCCGAGTCCTCCAGGGTGTTGCGCCGTTCGCCCGACCCGGGTAGCCAGGCAGCGCCGAACCCGATTTCACTGACGGACCAACCCAGACGACCAAACGAGCGGTAACGCATGACCTCATCATCCTTGTCTTACCGACCGGTGCAAGAGGGGAGCCGGTGCGGGCGCGGGGCCGAACCCGAGCGTTTTCACTTGGACAGTTCCAGCCAGCCCGCTTTGCCCGTTTCCCAGGTCAAGCCGCCCGTGCCTTGCCACATCAACCAGGCGGCCGCAGCACTCTTGCGGACGGACAGGTTGAACTCGAACCGGCTGGGGGCCGACGCCTGCGGGCCCAGGAGGCCGAGCGGAATCTGGTACTCCGCGGCCCAATGCGCGGGGTCAATGACGGTTGCCGCGTACTTCCCCGCCTCGCCGACTTTCCGAGCCTGGTCAGCGGGGGCCCCGGCTTCCGTGGAGCTTTCGAAGCGGCCGTTAGGATAGCCGCGCAGAACGAAGATCGGGGCGTCCTTGCCTGCCGTCGGGTTGCGCAGGGCCACTTCCACCGCATCGTCGGCGCCCCAGCGGGCGGTCATGGCCAGCGGTTTGGTGGCGTCCACCTCGTTCACCACCGCCACGTACAGATTCTGGTCGTCGTAGGTGAGCCACACATAGCTCTTGGGGAGCAGCGGCTCGTGGTAAAGTCCCCGTTCGATGACCATGGCGCTCTGGGGATTCGCGCCGTTCCATTCGGCGGGTGTGACCTTACCGTCAATCGTGATCAGAGAGGCCGCCCGCGTGACCGGAAACACCGGCGGCGGGCCGGTGCGCAGTGAGGGCCGAAGTGGCGGCGCAGCGGCCAAGGCGGGAAGCGTCGGCAGGGGCCGGACCCTATGCGTCACCGGCCAGGAGGCGCGGCAGTCATCCCGGTAAAGCCCGATCTGCTCAACCGGGATGCGTTCGAAGCCGAGCTTCCAGGCTGGCGAATCTGAGCGCAGTTGGAAGTTGCCAGCCGACTCGTCGACGAATCGTGGGTCCTCGTTGATCAGGTTATCTTCGAGCCGCACCAGGGGTCGGATGCTGGCCTCGATGTCATCCCACCACGTCGCCTTCGGCTCCGCGCCGCGCCCGGTGCGCCGGATATTCTCCCCGGCGCCCTGCCAGAAGAGGTTGCGCCGCACGATGTTGCCTTTGGGTGACTTGGGGTCATCGCCGAGCAGGCTGAGCAGTTGCGGATAGCGCACGCTGAACGGGGGCTCCTGGTAGCGGACTCCCGCTATTGTGCCCTTCTCCTTGGCCTCTTTGATTCTGCCGTCGGCATGGGGGCCGCACCAGCCCAGGGCCCGGGCGTCGACGTGCAGGGCCTGGGGGCAATCGACGAACACATTGTTCTCCACCAGGTTGTCCCGGCCGCCGCCGATGAACACGGGTCGTTGCACCTGGTAGAAGACATTCCCCTGGAGGGTCGCCGACGAGAACAGGTCGTCGAGGTAAATGCCGTTGCAGGGGCCGCCATCCTTGCCGGCCAGATGGTGCAGGTAGTTGTAGCGCATGACGTGGCCGCGCAGGGTCCAACTGCGGCCGGCATAGATGGCGCCGCAGTCGTGCGACTCCTGACAGACGCTGTGGATTTCGTTGTATTCGAAGACATGGTCGTTGCCGCCGAACAGGATCGCCGAGTGCGGTGCATCGTGGATGAGGTTGTGCGAGGCGCGCAGCCCGACGCCGCTCATGAAGAGGCCTGGCCGGTACATGCGGTCCCAGCGGCCGAAGTGATGGATATGGTTGTTCTCGGCGAAGTGGCCCGCCGGCGTAAGGTCCTTCCGGTCGCCGCCCACCAGATAGATGCCGCCGCCGCCCATGCCATAGAGGTCACAGCCGATAACCCCATGCTCCTGGCCGTTGAACACCGTGACCCCGTGATTGCCCAGATTGCGCAGGGTGCAGCCCACGACGCGACACTGCTGGCCGCCGGTGACGGTGATGGCACTGCCGCGTGCCGTCTCCAGCAAGAGACCGCGAAGGGTGACGTACGACACCTCGGTCAGGGTGAACAGCCCCGGAGCCATCGAGACCTCGACCCTGCTCGTGTCGAGAGACTTCGGCGGCCAGAAGTAGAGGATGCCCGCCTCCCGGTCGATATACCATTCGCCGGGCCGGTCGATTTCGCTCAGCAGGTTGAAGCCGCAGAACCATTGGCCCTTGTGATAACCATAGTAGTGATAGGGCGGCTCGACCGCGATGACCCGCTTCTCGGCGTCGATGGACTTGATCTTGTGACGCTGTAACGCCCAGTCGCGACACCAGTAACCGAGCACCCAGGCATCCTTCTCACCCACCCACCGCCGCGGCCGGTCGCCCGCGTACTGGAAGATGCCTTCCGCGCAACTCTTCCAGCCCCGCACATCGTTGGCGGTGCTGCCCAGTACCTCCTCGATCTGGATGAACCCCTCGTTCGGCCAGCGGGAGATGTCCATGGGCTGGTCGTCGAAGAAGACCTCCAGCCGCGGACTGACCTTCTTGCCAACGCTGGCAAAGGTACTGCCGATGGCGTCTTCGGCCTGATTGTCGACCCGGGACAGCCAAAGCTGTAATTCCCAGGCTGCATCCAGGCCCAGGTCGCCGTACTCGGTGATTCCCTGCGCCTTCAGGTCGGTCTGGAAGACCTGCCCACGCGCCAGTGGATCCAGGCGCTCGAGGATGGCGGTATCGGTGACGGGTTGCCAAGCGTTGATCCTCTTGCCGCCGCTGAGACGGACCTCCGCCTGGGGCTGGCCACGGTAGACAATGGGCGCTTCGGCGGTCCCCGAGTCCGCGCTGGTCAACACCACGGGCGCCGTCAACTCGTACCTGCCGCCAAGGATCTCGACCGCGACCCCGCCGAGCGGTAAACCGCCCTGTTGCTTGATCGCCCGAATCTCGTCGCGAGCCCGCTCGAGGGTCGCAAACGGACCATCGGTATGCGCTGCATTCGGTTTCGGTCGCCGTCCCGACCAGGCATCATTGCCCGTGGTGGCGACATACAGGCTGCACCCCGGCGAGGTCTCAGGCCCCGCGGTGTGCGGCAACGGGATGCATCCCGCCATCGCGGCAGTGAGGCTCAGCAGGCATAAACGCAGGTTCATTCTTGGCTTTCCAGGTGAAGCGCAGGGGTGAAACGCAGGGGTGCCCCGCCGCCGGTCGCGGCGCCGGGCCGAATAGGCTGCCACGCCGACAGCGCGGCCCTGCCTTAGGCCGTCAGTTTCAGCAGGCGCGCGGCGTTGCCCGACCAGACCTTCTCCTGCATCTCCGGGCCCAGGCCAACCGCGTCCAGCGTCCGTTGGTAGTCTTTGATCACGTCCTCGATGACCTCGGTGGCGACATCGGACCCAAACAGGATCTTCTCCCACGGCTGGCTCTTGTCGGGCGCCTGGTAGTGCGGATTGTCACCGCCCCACCAGAGCAATTGCTTGAAGAACTCCGGGGGCCGGTACTTCAGGATCGAGCCGGACAGATCGAAGAAGAGATTCGGGTTCCAGCGTGCGATCATGGCCGCCTCATCGGACCAGGGATTGCCGAAATGCGCCCCGATGACGGTCAGGTTTGGGAAGGCCCGCGCGATGGTGTCCAGATGGACCGGCCGCATGCGGTCGTTGTTGACATCCAGGTACCTATCCTGGGACGAACGGGAGACGATGCCCAAGTGGAACAGGATCGGCATGCCCAAGCGTTCGGCTCGCTCGTAATGCGGGTAGTACGCCTTGTCATCGTAACGGGCGGCGGGCCGGATGCACTTCAGCCCGGTGAATCCGGCGTCCTTGAAGGCACGCACCGCCTCGGGATGGTCCTTGCCGAGCTGAAGCATGCCGAAGCCGAGATAGAGCTTGGGAAACTGCTTCATGGCCGCCAGAATGCCGCCCTCGATGCGGCGGTTCTCCCAGGTTCCGCCCAGCAGGCAGACCTTCTCGATCCCGAGTCGGGCGCACTCCTGTGCATGCTGTTCCGCGAATCCTGGACTCCCAGAGAAATGGACATGCGTGTCGATGATCATCTGACAGCTCTCCCGGTTGTGAGGTCCTGGCTGCTACCATACACTGCCAGGCGCGAAGCCACACCTGCGGCCTGCCTGGGCCCAGGGCGTATGAGACTTGCAGCAACCTCGTAGGACACCAGGCGCTTCCCATTCCGCCCGGAG
>CAILKC010000752.1 GCA_903834675.1 uncultured Victivallales bacterium
CCGCGGCCGGGCATACCGGAATGAGACTTGCCGACGCGGTTCCTATTCCGATCCGGCCGGGACGCGCCGGATCGCCTGGAGGGCGGCCCTGCGTGGCCGCCGCGGCGCCGACGCAGCGGCGCCCTCCAACGCCCGAAGTCCGCCGCGGCGGACTCCGGGGCGGAATGGGAAGCGCTTGGGGTCATACGAGGTTGCGGCGAGTCTCATACAAGCAAACCCCTACGGAGCTGACTTGCACCCGGGCCGCCAGCAGGCCTGTTTCAAGATTGGCGGGCGTGCCTTGGATGGCCGCTGGCGGGGCCGCCCCGGTTCGGTGTACCGGCTTTCCAGCCACAGGCTGGGCCGCCTGCAGGGAGGAAGCCGGAATCCCCCCACCCTAAGACCGCCTCCTGTGAAGCTCAACCTCGGTCGCGTGGGACTCGGCGGGGTGGTTACGTCTGCACATTCGGCCCCCGGTAGAGTTTCATCCTGACATGATCGGACGCCCGCAAGCGCCCTGCAGGGGCTGAAGGCGGGACTCTGAACCGAACCGCAAGCGTGCGCGTTATCTCAAGAGAACCGCCCTGCCTCAGGCTCAGGGCCGGTTGCCCCGCCTGGGTCATGGAGCTAGATTACCGGCTCGTGGCTGGGGGGCTGCGGCATGATCTCGGGCGGGTTAGACAGGGTGGGTTGCCGCCCGGACGATGAAGTGTTCCGGGCGCACGAGAATGGGGCAGATATGACGGTACAGACAGAGAAGAATGCAGGTGAGACCGAGGCGTTGCTGGCCCAGCGCGGCATCATCAGTGCGGCGCTGGCCAGGGTGGCCGGGCGCGAGCGGCGGGAGGTCGAGTTCATCCGCGAGCGGGTGGCGGCGGGGCGGGTGGTGATTCCGGCAAACCGGCATCATGTCGGCTTGGAGCCGATGGGGATCGGCCGTGACCTGTCGGTCAAGATCAACGCTAACCTGGGCACCTCGGCGCTGGCCAGCGATCTGGAGGCCGAGCTGCTGAAGCTGGATGCCGCGGTCCGCTACGGCGCCGATACGGTCATGGACCTGAGTACGGGGCCGGACGTGGAGCGCGTGCGTGCCGCGATCCTGGCACACAGCCGCGTCCCGCTTGGCACCGTGCCGATCTACCAGGCCGCGTGTGCGGTCGAGGATACCAACGACCTGAGCGTGGAGTTGCTGCTGGCGACGATCGAAGCGCAGGCGCGGCAGGGCGTGGATTACATGACCGTGCATGCCGGGCTTCTCGCACGACATGTGCCCCTGGCCCGCGAGCGCTTGTTGGGCATTGTCAGCCGGGGCGGCGCCATCCTGGCGCGCTGGATGGTGACGCATGGACGAGAGAACCCGCTTTACGAGTGTTTTGATGACATCCTGGCGATCTGCCGGGAGCACGATGTGACCCTGTCGCTGGGGGACAGCCTGCGTCCTGGCTGCCTGGCAGATGCTTCGGATGCGGCGCAATTTGCCGAGTTGGACGTGCTGGGCGAGCTGGTGCGTCGGAGCCGGGCTGCCGGCGTCCAGGCGATGGTGGAAGGCCCCGGGCACATCCCGCTGGACCAAGTGGCCATGAACATGGAACGGGAGCGGGAGGTCTGCGACGACGCGCCGTTCTACATCCTCGGACCCGTCGTGATCGACTGCGCTCCGGGGTACGATCATATTACCTCTGGCATCGGTGCGGCAGTGGGCGCGATGCACGGCGCGGCCATGCTGTGCTATGTGACGCCGAAGGAACACCTTGGCCTGCCGAACGCCCGCGACGTCCGTGACGGCGTGATCGCCTACCGCATCGCGGCTCACGCGGCGGACATCGCGAAGGGTATCCCGGGGAGCCGCGAGCGCGACGATGCCATCTCGCGGGCGCGGGCCGCCTTCGATTGGGAACGCCAGTTCGATTTGGCGCTGGACCCGGAGCGCGCTCGTGAGCTGCGGGCGGAGGCACTCGCCGAGCACGACGCCAGTACGGGTAGCGCCTCTTCCTGCGCCACTGCCACGAACGGACCGGAGCGCTGTTGCACCATGTGCGGACCGCGCTTCTGCAGCATCCGCGTCTTCGCTGATGTGAAGGGCCAGGTGCCGGCGAAGGAATCCTGACCAGGGGGTCCTAGGGTTCAGGGGTCAGGGTTCAGGGTTCAGGGTTCAGGGCCGCGGGCGGACATACCGGAATGAGACTTGTTGACGCGGGTCCTATTCCGATCCGGCCGGGACGCGCCGGATCGCCTGGAGGGCGGCCCTGCGTGGCCGCCGCGGCGCCGACGCAGCGGCGCCGTCCAACGCCCGTTGTCCGCTACGGCGGACGAAGGGCGGAATGGGAAGCGCCTTGTGTCATACGAGGTTGCTGCAAGTCTCCTACCAGCGCCCCGCCAGGCGGCAGGACTGCTCTTGCCCTCCAGGCGAGCCCCAGAAGCTGTTCGGTGTTCGGTCCGCCATACCCACACTAGGCCAGCAGGTCTGCCGCCCCGGAGGTGCAGGTCAGGAAGGCGGGCGGCATCCCGTCGAGCGCTCGGGCCGTCGACTCAAACGAGGTGACCAGGGCATTGCTCTCTGCGGGCAGCACGAAACCGAGGAATAGCGCCACGGCGTCGCGCGATTCCTTCCGCATGATATGGCTGAAGGGGTCGGTCGAAACCAGGATTCTGATCTCCGCCTCGATCCGCGACACCTCGATGAGGTGTTTGAGTTCATCGTGGGCGCTCTGCCGCTCGGCCTCCGTTTTGGTGATCCGCTGGATACGAATGCGGACCTTCTTCCAGGCCGGGGCCAGCGTCAGCATATGCGCCAGGATCAGCATCAGGGAGCCGTTGGCGAAGCCACGCCACCAGATGTCGATGCGGCCGGGCTCGTTCTGCGGCAAGCGCCGACCGGCGAGGTTCAGCAGGATGGCGCAACTGATCTCCAGGTCGACCAGCGTGCGCAGACGCGCCGCGAAAGGCCCGGTGGGGACGGCCGCCCCCGGATAGGCGAGAACCGCCAGGTTCGGCTTGAGCGGCCCGAGCGCGTGCGCCTGCAAGAAAACGGGAACCGCAGCCTCCGGCTCCGGCATCACGATGACCTCACTGAACAGGTTGAGGGCTTTCTCCGCGGTCAATTGGCGGATGCGAGCCAACTCAGCGTCGCGCTTTGCCACAGCTTCCCGGAGGCTGCCCTGCAGGAAGGCGACTCTGGAAACGATGCCGTGGTTGCCGGCCAGAAGGGAGGCGTATTCCAGCACCTGAACCGGCTCGCTGGCGCCCTGCGCGAGGACGACCACATTGGGCCGCCAGTTGCGCGGATCGGGCGGCAGGCGCGCCAACTGCAACAGGGAGTTTCGGATCTTTGCGTAGAGCAGACTCCGGTCGTTGTTGTCGGCAAAATCGGATTTCATGGGATTTCACTCACCACGAGAGGACACCGGCGAGAACGCTGCCCACGACTA
>CAILKC010000753.1 GCA_903834675.1 uncultured Victivallales bacterium
CTGGAGTGCGTGCGGCAGAGGGCGGCGTCCGCGGCCCGTCGACGCCGCTTTCACTGCCGACGGGACGACGGCGGTCGTTTCTTGAAACAGCCCTGCCAGGCGACCAGGACCTCTGGCTTTTCGGCGGACGGATACTATGTTGCGGGGGTACGCCGGGTGGCCTCGACAACCGGCCTAAAAAAGCTACCGCCAGACGCATCGAAAGAGGACAAATCCCTATGCAGGAATGGGTGCAGAAACTCTTGGCGGTGCAGGAACTCGACCTGCGGCTGGATAAGTTCCGGGAGCAGATGGCGTCGGTCCCCGAGGAGCAGGCCAAAGTGGCCCGTATGCTGCGGGATGACGAGGCCGTGTTGAATCAGGCCAAGGACGGCCTGAGGACGATCGAGAAGGAAACCAAGCAAATCGAGCTTGATGCGGATAGCTTGCGGGCCAAGAAGACGGATTTCCAGACGAAGTCCGCCATGATCAAGAGCAATGAGGAATACCGCGCGGCTCTGCACCAGATCGAGCAGTGCGATAAGCACATCGCCGATCTTGAGGATCGCGAATTGGCGGTCATGGAACGAATTGAGGCGGCCCGCTCCACCGTGGCGGTGGCGGCGAAGCGTTTCGAGGCGACCAAACAGCGCGCCAAGGAGATGAACGCCGATCTGGATACCCGGATGGGCAACGCGAAGGCGCAGATTGACCGGCTCGAGGCCGAGCGTCTGCCGGCTCTGACGGGCATCGATGTCGGCACCATCCGGCGCTACGAACGCCTGCGCGCCAGTCCGGCCCGCATCAATCACCCCGACCACCGCGCCTTGGTGCCCGTCCGTGACGGCGTCTGCTGCGACCGCTGCCGCATGAACCTTACAGCGCAGACCCGCATGAACACCCGTAAGGGCATGCCGGTACCCTGTGAAAACTGTGGCACCATGCTCTACCACGAGGGCTGACTCACAGCCCCGGCCGCTTCCGGCCGCCGGTTCTCTTCACGGTGGCCAGTGTTCCCAGAAGCGTTGCCGTCCGGCTGGCGATACCAGCCGCCCGATGTTCTCCCGCGTCGCTCCCGCTTCCATCTGCGTTTGCGCGTGTCTCGCGGCCTCGACGAAGGCATAGACCTTGGGCCGGGTCTCGTCGCGGACCATCAGCCCCTCGAGGTGAGTGAACACCGAGGAAGCGCCATCGGCGACCGCCTGGAAGACCCAGTCGCGCACGTCGTCGCTGCTCATGGTCAGGTAATGGAAGCTGCCGAGCCGCCAGCCAAAGGGCACGCGACAGTGGTCCCGGATCAGGCGCGGGTTGAGCTTGTGGGAGATCGAGGGGTCGTAGCCGCTCAGTCCGATGGTCTCCAGAAACGGCAGTTGCTCCACCCGCAGGTCCTCGACGTGCGCGTGGCGTGTTCCGTCCGTCAAAGCCCGGAAGTACAGATCCCAGAACGGTAAGACCAACTCCGGATACAGCCGTGCCGGCACGACGCTGGCCAGATCGTCGCACAGCCCCGCCGACGGCTTGAAGGCGGTGGTGCCGTTGGCCGCCGCATGGAACTGCGCGAAAGCCGCGATGCTTGCCGTCACCAGCCGCAGGAACTCGGCCGCCAGGACGGGCCGGTCCATCAGGTCTAGGAAGAAGCCTTCTCCACGCAATTCGTAGGCCGTGGTGAGCGGACCTTCAAGGCCGTAGGAGAAAGGCGCGGTACGACCGGGAAAGGCCGCCTCCAGCCGACGCTTGTACTCCAGGTAGAACGGGGCCATGCCTGCCGTGGCGAAGTCAACCGGGCGCCGCAGAGCCGCGATGCCCGCTTCCAGGGTGTCGTAGATGTGGGTGTGCGCCACCTCGCCATCCGGCGGAAACAGCAACTCCGACCCCAGGCCATTGACATGCCCGTAGCTGACCGCCGGCGTGCTGAGGCCCGGGTCCGGGAAGATGTCCCGCTCGGGGAAGCGCTCCCGGTACAACGGCAGCCCGCGGCGGAACATGTCGATGCAGGCTTCCGGGTTCAGGTTGTACTCGCCAAACGACGTCTCGGTCAGGGTCATCAGCACGTAGGGGCCGGCGCCTACGTACCAGCGGAAGGGCGTCGCGGCACGCAGAACCGTGTAGTCAGGCATAGGGCTCATGATGGCTGGCTCCAGTGCAGAGGGACCCTCAGCTCAGAACACCCGCGCCCCGGTGGCTAGGCCGCGATAGGCCAGACTGCGGGCCGGCAGGTAGGCGCCTTTGCGGGCCTCGTCAAGCTCCGGAATCGTGGTCACCTGGCCGTCGAGGTACTCGCCGAGGCGGTCGGCGAGTTCGCGGTAACGTGCCGCCTGGCCAGCAAAACGGATCTGCAGCACCTCCAGACCAAAGGGCTGGCAGCGAGCCAGCCAGAGGGTGCGGAATGAGCGCGCCAGCGCCTCGATCTGGGGCACCAAACCCAACGCCGCCTCGCGCACCCCGGCCAGCGCCGCCCGGTCGCCGACCGCGTAGGCATCGAACAAACGGGCAGCCAAACCCGTCTTGGCGGCCAGCATACCGGCCACCAGCCAAGCATGGTTGAGATCGCCCGCCGCCCGGTCCGCGCGCCGCGGTTCAAGCTCGCGGACCACCTCCCGGTAATGCGTTTCGGCATCGCGCAGGGGCTGGGTTCCGGTCTTGGCGACGTGGCGCAGGTAGATGGCCAGCAGCGGGTCGTCCCAGAGTACGCTGCAGGCCTGGAGTCGGTCGTTGAGCCGTGAGGCGAGCCGATGCCCGGCCAGATCCGAACCACAGATCGCCCGGAAACGCCGCGCCAGCACCGCCGCATCCACCGTGCCGTCGCCGTAGCACTTTTCGGCAACGAGAGTCAGGCCGGCGAGAGCCGAATCGAGCTCCCAGTAGGCCCCGTCATCGGACCAGAGCGCGAAGATCATCTCCTTCACGCCGGCCTCGCGGCAGGCGTCCACACAGGCGCCGCCGCAGCGCTCCGTGCGTCGCCAGTCATGCCACGGGGTGGGCCAGCTCCAGACCGCGGAGGTCATCACCGGCTCGAAGCCGAGTGTACGGTGCTGGCGGATGCGGTCCTGGTAGTGCGCCGGGGCCTCGTTGTAGTAGTCCCAGTAGGCCAGGTCCAGGTCCTTGGGCAGGGCCTCGCGCACCGCGTCGGGGATGCGGCTGTCCTGGGCGTAATGGGCGCCAGAGGTGCTGGCGAGCCGGAAAAGCACATCGGACCAGATCAGCGGGCGTAGTCCGTGCTGGGCGCAGATGTCGGTGACGCGGCGAAGGTGTTCGGTGTAGAGTTCCAGGCCGCGGCGATGGCCATGGCGGTCGAGGTAGCGCCCGCGGCCCAGGTCGTAGGTCTCATCCATGCCGAGATGGAAGCGTCGGCTGCGGAAGACGGAACTCCAGTAGGCCACCATCTTCTCGACCAGCTCGTAGGTCTTGGGCTCGCCCACCAAAAGCGTGTGCTCGGTGTCGCGAATCCCGCCGTACGGCGGCCAGGCGAGGACCTGTTCCAGGTGGCCCAGGGCTTGGATGGAGCCGATCATCTCGATGCCGAGCGTGGCCGCGTAATCGTCGAGTTCGCGCATTTCGGCCGCGCTGTAGGCGCCGCGCATGTAGCCGAAGCAGGGCTCCTCTGGCAGGATGTAGCCGGCCTCGGTGTAGATCATGGCCGTGTTGTAGCCGAGCAACGCCAGACGCCGAAGCCAGGTGCGGAAGTGCTCCGTGGTCACGGTGGCGTTATGACCGCAGTCGAGGAGAATCCCGAGCGTCGTAAACGCTGGCGCGTCGCTCACTGAAGCGCCGTCCGGCAGCAGCCCCGCCAACACCGATCCCAGGGCCCGGCCGACCTGCGACAAACGGCCGTAGCGGATACGGACAGCCTCCCCGCGCCGCTCGCTGGCGTACCCAGCCAGGCCGGGGTCATGCTCAAAGGCCACGGCGAGGCAGCCGCCGCCCAGCCCAGCGTCGGCGTCGGCCGCGGCCGCGGCCTCCGCGAGCGGATACTCCTGGCCCAGCAGGCGCAGCATCGCCTGCAGCTCAGGCGGGGTCTCTGCCGCCCGCCAGAGCAGACGCACCGCCTCCATTTCGGGGCTGCGGGACGGGTCGGCAAAGATAGGGTTGGTCAACATGACATAGGCCTCCCTGCGTGCCGCGCTGGTCCAGCCGCACCACCGTGTCGGAAACCTCGGGCGCCCTGGAGGTCATCTGCGGCAGCCCGAAGCCTAGGCGTCCCGGGTACGCTTGTCAAGGATTGCCGGCCTCGGTGGGCAGGGCTGTTCCAAGAAAGAGCGACCTGTGCAATAAGGGAGTCCGTCTGGAGCGCTGAAGGCGCGCTGCCATACCAGCCCAGGGCAACGCCCTGGGAATAGGACGGAAGGGGGTATCCACTTGGCGCAAGTAGC
>CAILKC010000754.1 GCA_903834675.1 uncultured Victivallales bacterium
CTGGCCTGAAGGCAAGGCGGACAGCGATCTCCAGCCTACCTGCTACCTCTACGCCCGCAGTTTCAACGACGACAAGCGCACCCGCTTCCGTTTCGATGTGGTGACCAAGACCGCCAAACCCACGGTGACCCACCTGGAGACCGTACGCAGCGAAGATCGTTTCCTGCGCCTGGAAGCCCTATTGCAGGTGGTGAGCGCCATGATCAAGGCGGAGCACTTCCTGCCCTCCGAACAAAGCTGGGCCTGCTCTGACTGTCAGTACGCGGAAGCGTGTAAGGCCTGGCACCGCAACCGCGCCCGCGTCTCGGTTACCCCCAACCGGACGGCGTGAACCCCCAAGCACAAGAGGAGAACCTGTGACATCGGCAGTACCCGCGGTCCGCCACCTGACGGTGCAGTCGCTGGTGCATACGTCAGGAGGCCGCTGCGCCTGGCGCCCTTACGAGTATGTCCGTCCCTGGATCCGGCTGTCGGGAAAATGGCTCGCCGACGCCGGGTTCATTGAAGGCGACCAGATCGTCGTCCGCGCCTCGGCCGGACGGCTGATCATCGAGAAGCAGCAGCCACAACTCCACCTGACATGAATGCCGCCAACCGAAAGGAACCCCGTACGATGCAGACCGATAGCACCTTCCTGGATGCCCTGACCCAGCGGGGTGTCCTGCTGAGCGTCAGCGTGCGCTACTGGCGTGCGCAGAAGAAGCTCAACCCCGAGGATCTGGGTCTCTCGCGGGATCGGGTGAATGACCGCCTGATCTCGCTCGGGCACAAGCGCCTGGTGCCCAAAGAGAGCCTGAAACGCCTGGCGGTACTGGAAAGCCGGGCCCACTCGCTGGTTGAAGAGAGCACGTTCCCCTTCCTGGGGGGCGTGGCACACTACCTGCCCAACGAGAATCTCGACGGAGTGACGCGCCGTCTGCACAGCTTGCAGGCAGAGTTCGAGGCCGAGACCCGTGACTTCCTGGCAGGCTACGCCAAGCTGCGTGAGTTTGCCTTGAAGGAGTGGCGCGAGGCAGCCGAGCGTCTGGGGGCAGATCCCCGCAGGCTTGTTGCCGCCGTCGAACAGGCGTTCCCCTCAAGCGAGCGCATGCCGCGCTCGTTCGCCTTCGAGGTGCGCCTCTTCAGCATCGCGGTGCCGGATGTGCCGCAGGCCCAGCTTGTCGAGCTGGGTACGCGCCAGGAACTCATGCAGGTACGCCATGAGGCAGCCCAGCAGGCCCGGCGCGAGATCGAGCAATCCTGTGAACACTTCGTCAGCGAGTGTGTGAGCGAGATGCGCCGGCAAACGGCACAGCTTTGCGACGAGATGCTCACCACCATCGATGGCACCGGCAGCGTCCACCAGAAGACCCTCAACCGGCTGGTGCATTTCATCGAGCGCTACAAGGCCCTCAACTTCGCAGGAGATGGCCAGATGGAGCGTGAGTTGGATCACGCCCGTGCGGAACTCCTGAGCCGCAGTGCCGAAGAGTACCGCGGCAGCGGCGTCGCCGAGACGACGCTGGTACAGGGCCTGGAGCGGTTGCGCACCAAGGCCCGTGAACTCGCCGCACAGGACACCTCAGACCTGGCCGCAAACTTTGGCCGCATGGGCCAGCGCCGTTTTGCGCTGGCGTCGTGAACCTCGCGTTACCCCCAAGCGGAGTCCGCATAGGTCACCAGCCCGTGCGGGCTCCATCATCGGCGTTCAGCAGATCTTTCCCCACCTTCGCAACCCACTGGCGAGCGATCTCAAGCTCCGCGGACATACACCGTCTTCCCTTCCCGAAGGACCTGCGATACGAAGGACACGGGAGTCCGGCTAGCCAGGCGGACCTCCTCCGGGGTGTAGACGAGGATGTCCACGGCGAACCGTTGAGGACGGATGCGCCTGTAGAACTCCCGGCTGCGCTTGTGCCGCGGCTGGTCGCTTTCGGCGATGACCAGAAGATCCACGTCGCTCGAATCGGATGCGTGGCCGGTCGCATGCGAGCCGAACAGCACGACCCGTTCTGCATCGGCGGCTTCGCCGATCTCGCGGGCCACCTGCTCTATGTCAGTCTGCGCAACCATGCCCTTACTCCCGGTACCGTTACCACCGGCCACTCTGTTCCGTACGCCTTCCGGGCAGAGGTAGCCCGCAAGGCGGTCACACTCTCCAGGATGACGTGCCGAGGCCCTCGATGCAAATCGCGGCGTATGGGGATGCATCACAGCCGCACGACGGAACCGCACCAGAGTGATTCCCGAACCCTGAGACCCACAGCCCATGGAGTCCACACCAGACATGAACCACCCCACCGACACACCTGACCGCATCACCCTTCACTATCGCGCCGGTTCGTCCGACAAGGTCTATCAGGCTGCAGTGGAACCGGCTGGCAACGACCGGTTCACGGTCACCTTCGCCTACGGCCGCCGGGGCTCGACCCTGCAGACCGGCACCAAGACAGCCAGCCCCGTCCCCTACCAGGTAGCCCGCGCCATCCACGAGCGTCTGGTGATCGAGAAGACCGCCAAAGGCTACACCCCCGCCGACGATGGCACACCCTACCGGAACACCGTCAATGAGAAGCGTGACACGGGGATCGCCTGTCAGCTCCTGAACCCCATCGACGAGACGGGGCTCATGCACCTGCTGGACTCGCCTGACTATGCCCTGCAGGAGAAGTTCGATGGCCGCCGCCTGCTGCTGCGCAAGTCCAACGGACTGCTCATTGGGGTCAACCGCCTGGGACTGGAGATCGGACTACCTGCCCCCATGGCTGACGAGGCCGAAGCCCTTCACGGCGAGTTCATCCTTGACGGCGAGGCTGTGGGCGAGATCCTGTACGTCTTCGATGTCCTCTCTGCCGATGGCGTCGACCTGCGCGGCGAAGCCTATGAGGTGCGTCTGCGGCGTCTGTACCTGCTACTCGCAACCGGGCCACAGCGGCACCTGCGCGCCATAGAGACCGTCTGTCTGCCGGCGGCCAAGCGCGAGCGTTTCGAGCGCCTGCGTGCCGAAGGCAGGGAGGGCGCGGTGTTCAAGAACCTGCACGCACCCTACACCCCGGGACGGCCAGCCTCGGGCGGAGCGCAGCTCAAGTACAAGTTCTACGAGACCGCATCCTGCCTGGTGATCGGCCGCAACGACAAGCACAGCGTCGCGCTGGGCCTATTCAAGAGCGGGAGAGTCGTCCCCTGCGGCAACGTTGCCGTCCCGGCAGGGCGGGAGATCCCCACCGAGGGGACACCCGTCGAGGTTCGCTATCTCTATGCCTTCTCGCAGAGCGGCACGCTCTTCCAACCGGTGTATCTCGGTCCCCGCGACGACATCGCGGCAACGGACTGCACCATCGAGCAACTCAAGTACAAAGCGGCCTGACATGATTCGAGGGCGCCGGTCCGATTGGTCGACACTTCACCCATCCGAGTTCATTGCGTCCGTCTCTGCTCTAGTGTATCGTTGCACTGGGGTGTTGGGCGGGTGACGGTGGCATTCGGGCGCAGTCGGACTCAGCGGCAGCCAGTGGGGGTGGATCGAGGCGACATAGGCGCAATGGCTGCCTGGAGAACAGAGCACATGGATGGCATTTGCTTCACGTGTCCGCATTGTGGGCAGACCCTGGAAGCACCACCTGACATGGCCGGCCAGACAGCCGACTGCCCGGGTTGTGACAAGGTGGTCTCCATCCCAGGACTCAGTCCGTCAGTGCCCCCGCCTTCAGTCGAACGCCCTGACCCGCCACCCAAGAGGCGAACCATGCCAATCCTCTTCCGGTGTCCGCAGTGCAATCACCTCATTGAAGCCGATCCCGGGATGGCGGACATGTGCATGGACTGTCCCAAGTGCTTATCTGTCGTGACGGTACCTGATCGCACGGCGGCGGGGACTCCCCCTTCCGCCGACGGGTCTGAGGGAGGTCGCGTCTCCCATTCCTGCCCTGCCTGCAGGTCGGCAAGCACGCGGCGCTGTGAGGTGGCGTACCTCGACGGGACCAAGTCCGGCTCCATCGTCGGGTTCGGTTTGGACAGCTCCGCGGACGGGCTCGACGTCGTTCCTGCTGTCGGCTTCAGCCAGACCCGGACCGCGCTGGCGGAGGCCATCGCCCCGCCACCGGAGCCAACGTTTTCCTTCGGGAAAGCGAAGCAGGAGTGGGAGCGCCAGATGGATAGGTGGCGCCGGAAGTGGGTCTGCCAGCAGTGTGGCCACTGCTGGACGCCACGGTGATGGTTCCTGGTCGGCCAGTCTGCCCACGCATGTATCCGCGGACAGGCCCGCGCACGGCGGCTGACGATCTCCGCGGGTGCCTGAGAGTTCGACTATGAGACTGGCTTTGGCGGCACCTCCAGTTCCAGGGGGATGGTAGCCGGAAAACTCCTCTATCCCGGGACACCTTCCCGTCAGCACCGAGACCATCACGGCAGCCTGGGCGGGGGATGTAACTACCCGTTCCGTGCCAACGCGGCCGCGGTAGGCCAAGCCTGTGGTCGCGGGTTTCCGTGTCTCCACCTCCGCCAGGTTTGGTCGCGAACCCCCGCGGCTGGCGCTCTAAAGCCAGGCCGAGGAATCCCAGCCCAGCCGGAATTCCGCTTACGCCGCTCTTCATCCTGCCCCGCCCCTGTTTGGCTATGCCTGTGTCCGGCCGATACCGCAACAAGTACCCCGATACCCTGCCGACACGGTGCAGGGCCATCGTTACTCCCAAACACCGAGCATACGGAGTCCACCCCAACCATGAGTCATCTGACCGACATAGACATCGAGATCCGTGACATCGAGGCGCTCAAGGAAGCCTGTACCGAGATGGGCCTGCAGGTCGAGAAGGCCGGCATGGCGCGCGGCTACGGCGAAGCCCTGCACCGAGCCGAGTACATCATCAAGCTCAAAGGTCCCTACGACATCGCGGTCGAGAAGCAGAAGGACGGCCGCTGGACGCTCTCGGCAGATCTCTGGCAAGGCCACGTCGAGCGCGAAGTCGGCCCGAAGTTCGGTCGGCTGCGCCAGTTCTACGGCGTCCACCGGACGCTCCACGAAGCAAAGCGCCTGGGGCTCAAAGCCCGCCGTTCCGTCCTGCAGGATGGCACCGTGCGCCTGGCCCTGTGCCGGGCGTGAGGCCGCTATGCAGCCCATGGCCATTCGTCCATCATCACCCGTTCCCCAGGAGTCCACACCTATGCCCCAGGAGATCCACGTCGACATCGCCCCGGATGGCAGCCTGCATATCGAAGCCCACGGGTTCACCGGCACAAGCTGCCGGGCAGCCACTGCACCGCTGGAAAAGGCGCTGGGCGTGGTGCGCTCGCGCCGCCTCAAGACAGAGACCCGCCGGGCCAACGTTGCCGGGCAACTCCGCAACCGGCTCGGCGGAGAACAGACATGAGCGAGCAGGCTGTGATCCTGTTCGATCCCGCCGGTGCAGCCCACTGCCTCTACAGCGAGCTTCTCGATCTGCGTCGGCTTGGGCGCCTGCACCTCAGGCGCGCCACTCGCATCGAGTTCAACGAACGCACCCAGCTCTGGGATGTCCTGCCCGCCGAGGGCGTCAGTGTGGCGCTGTTCTCGGCTCCCACCCGTAGCGAATGCCTGGCCTGGGAACAGGCCAACGTCATGCCCTGAGTGCCGAACGGCACACGTCTCTGCACCACCCACCCAAGTCCACCCCATGAAGGAAGACCCGACCATGCAAGCCCTGTTTGAGAATGCGCGCGGTCACTGCGTCGAGCTCGACATGCCACTGAGTGACTTCCTGGCCACACGCTTGATGGAACGCCGGGCTCGTGCCGCCCTGTGTACCCCCGGAGAACTCGTCGTTGGCCATCTGCCGGGAGACTACGCCACCTTCGACTCGGAGGAACTCAGCCTGGCCCTGGCCGAAGCCTGTGAGACGGCCACCGAGTTCGCGGTCAGTCGCGTAAAGCTGAACCACGCCGATGTCCGGTTCGCGCAGCGTCGTCTCGAAGGCCTCTACACCCCCGAAGCCGCCTGACAACCCCAAGAGGAAACATGCACATGCAGGCACAGCTCATCGACTACATCCGTGCCGGGTTCGCCGGCATCTATCTCGTAACGGCAGAAGAGGCGCGCGCCGAGGCGCTGCTACGCGACACGGCGAGCGAGCTTGGCTACAGTCTGCACACCTGGACCGTGACCGAGGGTCTGGTGTGCGTCGA
>CAILKC010000755.1 GCA_903834675.1 uncultured Victivallales bacterium
GGCAACTCGTGGCTCGGGTCCACGACGCTGGAGTCGTGGCGATACATGAAGCTCAGCTCGAAGTCGCTCTCGGCGAAGCGGCCACCGGCCAGGAGCGCCTGACGCATCTCGGCGCAGACGTGCTCCTTAGTCTTGTTGGGGAGCAGCCCCAGGACGCCCTCAAGGACGGCTCGGCTGGGCGCCGCGGCAGGCCAGTTGCCAGCCTGCAGTTTGCCGAAGGTGATCGGCATGGGATTCGGGTAGGGGTCAAACAGCGGTAAGCCGCGGGAGGCTGCCAGCAACTCGTCGTGGTAGGTCTCCAGGATGGCCATGGCGTCGCGCGCCATCAACAGCGCGCTGCGGGTGCGTCCGGCCTGGCCGCTGTGCCCGGCACGGCCATGCAAGACGAGGCGGAACCAGACCGCGCCACGAATGCTGGTGAAGAGCTGGCGCGCCGTGGGCTCGAGCACGACGCAGCCATCCGCCTGCTCGCCGCCGCGCACCATCGCCAGGGAGCCATTGCCGCCGTTTTCCTCTTCGCAGACCAGATGAGCCAGGACGTCGCCGGGCAGGTCGGCCCGCAGGGTCTGCAAGGTACGGAACACCAGGAAGAGGGCGGTGAGGGGGCCCTTGTCGTCGCAGGCGCCGCGGGCAAAGATGGTATCGCCTTCAAGCCGGGGTTCCCAGGGGCTTGGCTGCCCTTCGGAGGGCGGCACGACATCGGTATGCACATTGAACAGGATCGTCTTGCCGCCACCGCGGCCTGGGTAGCGCGCCCGCAGGTTGAAGCGGCCCGCGTAGTCGAGGTCGGGAACGGGCGTCGAGTAGTCCGGGTCCTGCTTCAGGCTGTTGTCCATGGGCGCGCGCTCGACCGCGATCCCGGCCTGGCGGAAGCGCTGGTCGAGCCAGATCATGGCCTCATGCTCCTGGCCCGGCGTAGAGGGAAAGCGGAGCAGTTCGCAGAGGAAGGCCTGGGCTTCGGGGAGCAGCGCCGCGATGGCGGCACGGATGGCGGCGTTGTCCATAGTCGACTCCATCAGGCCTCCAGCCCCATGACCACCCGTTCCATGATGGCGAGGCTTTCGTCTGCCTCCGCGGGCGTAATGACCAGGGGCGGGGCGACGCGGATGACGTTGCCGTACATGCCGACGGACCCCACCAGCAGGCCCTGATTGGCGCAGTCAACGATGACGCGCCGGGCAAGGTCTTTGGCGGGCTCTTTGGTGGCCTTGTCCTGGACGAACTCGAGGCCGATGACGAGGCCCATGCCGCGCACGTCGCCCAGATGACGGCTGCGCCGACCGAGCGCCAGCAGCCGTTCCTTCATGAGGGCGCCCATTCGATCCGAGTTGGCGACCAGGTTCTCGCGCTCGAAGATGTCGAGTACGGCACAGACCGCAGCGCTGGCCACGGGGTTGCCCCCCAGGGTGCTGGACATCTCGCCCTTCTGCAGGCAACTGAACACCTGGCTGGTGCCGGCGACGGCGCTGACCGGCACCCCGGAACCGATGGCCTTGCCGATGGTAACGAGGTCGGGCGTGAGCGCCTCATGCTCCATCGCCCACATGCGGCCGGTGCGACCGTAGGAGGCCTGGACCTCGTCCAAGGTCACCAGCATGCCGCGCGCCCGGGCCCACTCCTCCAGGCGTTTCAGCCAGCCCGGGGGCGGAAAGATGAAACCGGCGGCGCCTTGGTAGGGCTCGACGATAACCCCGGCCAGCGGGCCGCTGCAGTTGCCCTCAACCACCAGATCGAGATGGTCAAAGTACTTTCTGAAAGTCGGCGCGCCGCCGCACCAGCCCTCGGGGTCACGGTAGGGGTTGGGGAAGGGGGCGCGGATGCTGCCCGGCAAGCTGGGGCCATACTGCTTCTTGGGGCCTGGCATGCCGCCCATGGCCGCGGCGCCGTAGGTCCGGCCGTGGAAGGCGCCGATGAAGCTGAGGATTTCGCTGCGGCCGGTGCGGCGCCGCATGAGGCGGGCGGCGGCCTCGGTGGCCTCGCTGCCGGTGGTCAGGAAGAAGCACTTGTCGAGATGCGGCGGCAGGGCTTCGACCAGGCGCTTGGCCGCCTGGATGCGCTGCAGGTTGGCGCACTCGTAGTTGTTCAGGAGCTGGGCCGTGGCCTCTTGGGCGGCGCGGACCAGGTGCGGGTGGCAATGGCCGACGTTGGTGACCAGCACGCCGCTGGTCCAATCGAGGTAGACGTTGCCGTCGACATCCGTGACCACGCAGCCGCGCGCCTTCTCCCAGACGATAGGCGCCTGGAAGCCGGTGACATCGGCTTCGTAGGTGTGCCAGGTTTCCAGCAGTTCCTGGCTGCGCGGGCCGGGGAGGGGACCTTGGACGTGAGTGATGGCCATATCAGCTTCCCTTATTGACGACGCAGCGGGCCTGCCGGCCCTCATGGAAGGCCAGAATGTCCTGCAGAATGCTCTCGCGAATCTCCTGACCCGCCTCCTCGCTGGCCCAGCCGATATGCGGGGTCAGGATGCAATTCTCCAGGCCGAACAGCGGCAGGTCGGTCGGCGGCGGTTCCACCTGGAACACGTCGATGGCGGCGCCGGCGATGCGCTGCTGCTTGAGGGCTGCGGCGAGGTCATCGATGTTGACCATGGGGCCGCGCGAGGTGTTAATCAGGTAGGCCGTCGGCTTCATCCAGCTCAGGGCTTTGGCGTCGACCAGGTTGCGGGTCTCGTCATTCAGGGGAGTATGGACCGTGACGAAGTCGGCGTTGCGGAAGAGGGTCTCCTTGTCGACCCACTGGATGCTGTCGTACTCGGCGCGCTTGGCCGCGTCCAGGTACGGGTCGCAGCCGAGGAATTTGAAGCCGAAGCTGCGGAGCTTGCGCCAGACGCGGCTGCCGATACGGCCGACGCCGACGATGCCGACCGTCTTGCCGTCCAGGCGGTAGAGGGGGAACAGCCCGGAGAAATCCCACTTGGCCTGGGCGCTGGACTCCTCGAGGGTGCGGCGACTGCGCACCACCTTGCGGGCACAGGCGAAGAGCAGTGCGATGGCGTGCTCGGCGACGTCTTCCTTGCAGTAGTCCGGTTGGTAGGCAAAGGCGACCCCGTGGCGGGTGCAGGCGGCGACGTCGACATTGTCGTAGCCAATCCCATGCCGGATCAGGAGTTTGCAGCGCGGCAGACGGCCAAGCAGCGAGTCGGTGAACTTCACCATGTTCACCACGATCACATCCGCGTCTTTGCAGGCCTCGACGACCTCATCCTCGGGGCGGAACTTGAGTTGCTGGCAGACGAAGTCGATGCCGCGCTCCCGCAGGACGCCGGCTTCCCAGTCGAGGTTGCTCTCGATGTAGTCGGTGACGACAACCTTCATGTCCTGTACCCCTTGTGTGAGAACCGCAGAATGTCGAAGGACGAATGACGAATGACGAATGGCAGAACCACCGGCACGGCAACCGCGGTTCTCTTTCCGGTATGTCCGGCCTCCAAGCCGGGGGCTGGGCTGAACCCTGAACCCTGAACCCTGAACCCTCATACCAGACAGAACAAGGCGGCCGCGCGCAAGCCGGCGCACCGCACTCACAGTCTGGGTATCTCCGTCTCGCGGCCTTTGTGTTCGGCCGACACGTAGGCGGCATAGGTGGCGGCGGTGGTGTCGAGAGCCAGTTCCAGGCCGGACTGCGGCGCGGCGCCGTTGGCGGCGCAGGTGATAAAGTCCTGCATCTCGCCTTGGTAGCCCATGGTAAAGTTTTCGTCCGGGGCCGCTGGCGACCAGCCCTCCTGCGTGCTGCACTTCTCGACCAGGTAGACATCCTTGAACTGCTCGCCGCGCGGGTTGTAGGTGTCCACGATATGCACGGGACTGAGATGACAGCGCGTGCGGTGATTGTTGGCGAACACCTCGATGAAGTCGTAGATGCCGCCGAGGACGATCTCGCCGGTCATGATGTCGGCCACGGCGCCGTCGTCGAAAACGATGTGCATGACGCCGTAATCCTCGATGTCGTGGTAGTCGGTACGCAGCAGCTTGCGGTCCTGGTATCCCGGCAGGCGGGTGAGTTGATGGGTGCGGGCGCTGACGGTCCGCGGGCGGATGGGGATACCGCAGCGCGCCAGTCCCTCGACCCGCTTCAGATAGAGGATGCCGCCGAGGGGATGGACGCCCTTGCCGATCAGGGAGCCGCCACCGGCATAGCGCCAGATGCCGTAGACGGAACTGGCGGAGCCGTTGTGGCTTTCCTCGCCGGTCAGGCGCAGCACTTGGGCCCCGGTCTTGGCGATGATCTCGCGCTCTTTCTGGACGCTGGGGGCATAGACGAAGTTCTCGGCGTAGCCGAAGAATACGCCCTGACGCCGCACCGCATCACGGAGGCGCAGCAAGCGCTCGACCACCGCGGCCAGCATCGGCTCCTTGGACGCCTGGTCGCCACGCCAGCTCTCGTCGGCTCCCGGCGGGCCAAAGTAGCCAGTCAGCGGTTTCTCGCAGAGGATGCCCTTGCCAGCGGCGGCCGCCGCCAGGATGCCGGCCTCGTGGACATAGGGCGGGGAGCAGACATCGAGGAGGTCGATGTGCTCCAGCATCGCCTCAACCGTCTCGAACACGGGCACCCCATGCGCCGCGCCGAACGCCTCACGGCTCTCGCGACGCTTGCTCGTGACTCCCGCCACCTCGAGGTTGACGCCATAGACCCGGCGCAGACACTCGAGATGGCAGCGTCCGGCGAAGCCCGTACCGACCAGCCCGACTCGTACTGTCTTCATAGCCTGCCTCAGTACTTGCCGTTCTGGGTCTCGAAGTGGGTCGGCTTACCGAGGTTCTCCCCGCCGGCCATGATCCACTGCGCCGTGTACTCGACGATCCGGCTAAGGGGCACCGACGGGTTGCCGAACAGCCCGTTGGCCCGACTGGCGTTGTTCAGGTAGCCACGGCCGTTCTCTTCGCCGCAGAAGCTGGGCTGCTTGTCCATCAGCCGGCCGAATTGCTGCGCCACCTGGCGGATGGAGAACGTCTCCGGGCCGGTGACATTGAGGATGGCGCCGGGGTGACTGGCCAGGGCCAGCGCCTGCAAAACCTGGTTGCAGGCATCCCCCTGCCAGATCACGTTCGCATAGCCGGTGGTGATGTCCACGGGCTCGCAGGCCCAGACCTTGCTGCCCACGTCGTAGAGTACCCCATAGCGGCACTCGACCGCGTAGTTCAGGCGAATGTGTACCACCTCCAGCTTGCCCTGGTCGGCGAAACTGTCCCACATGCGCTCACGGCCCAGGCAGCTCTGAGCGTATTCGCCGACCGGCTCCACCGGGGTCTGCTCGGTGGCGCCGCCGCTGCTGAGGTGCATCACCGGGTAGACGCACCCGGTGCTGAAACCGGCCACCCGACAACCCTGAAAGGCGCGCGCCGCATGGTAGGCGACGATGCAGTTGATGGCCCAGGTCAGCGACTCCGCACCGGTGCTGCCAAACTTGCGTCCGATCATGTAGACAATGTTCTTCGGCTTCGGCAGGCGGGCCACGGCATCCAGGTCCATCAAGTCGCAGCGGATCGTCTCAATGCCCGCCGCCGCCAGCGCCTCCATCGGTGCCACGTCCACCGCGATCACCTTCGTGCGCACCCCCGCCGCCTCCACCGCGCGCTTGGCCATCCGGGCCATGGTCGGACCGACCTTGCCGCCGGCCCCAACCACCATCAGGTCTCCCTCTAACTGGCGCATGAAGGCCACCAGGCCGGGGCTCGGGCGGCTGAGCAGTTCGTCGAGTTCAGCCACGCTCTGCAATCGGGTCGGTAGTGTGTCGCTCATCCTGCTGCCTCCATGACATGCCCATCCGCCGGGCTCCGCGCGGACCGCGTCGGGCGCGGTCAAGCTGGCCGACCGGTCGGATCAACGCCTAATCTAGCTGTTTAGGTTCCAAGCGCGAGCGCTGCCGTCGCGCCTGGGGTCCGCCGCGGTTTGGTGGAGATGCGGTGGGCTCCACCGCGGTTTGGTGGAGATGCGGTGGGCTCCACCGCCGCGCCTGAGGCCAGGCGCCTCTCCAGAATCCGCTGGAGATGCGGTGGGCTCCACCGCCGCGCCTGAGGCCAGGCGCCTCTCCAGGGAAATGGACCGGCCGCGGCTCGCGGCC
>CAILKC010000756.1 GCA_903834675.1 uncultured Victivallales bacterium
CGGCGACTGGAGGAGACGGACTGGGAGACTGGCGGAGAGGAAAACAGGGTTCAGGGTCAGCCCAGCCCCCGGCTGGTGCCGGACCTACCGGAATGAGACGTGCCGCCGCGGGTCCCATTCCGCTCCGGCCGGGACGCGCCGGAGCGCCTGGAGGGCGGCCCTGCGTGGCCGCCGCGGCGCCGACGCAGCGGCGCCCTTCAAAGCACCCCCAGTTGGTGGGGTGAAGTATGATACCGCCTGTCTTGGCGCAGCCAGGCAGGCTTTGGACTGTCGGCGGCTTGACGCCGCTTTCTCACCCTTTGGGCTCGTAAGCGGTTCCATGTTCGCGCCTATGGGGCACCGCCCTGGGAATGGCATCCAAAACGAGATTGAGCCCTGCCGGGGCGGCATACCGACCGGATGCCAGCAGGTAGCAGCGAGAGTCGCCGGCGAGGGTCAAGACGGCAGGGCTTTTGGCGGCAGTCCTGCCGCGAACTGAGAACGTATGCTTCACCAGATTGGAGAGAGTCAGCTCTGCGGTGCCCAACCGCGTCTTGCTTGGGTTGCCCTCCGGGTTGCCCAGGAGATGCTCCGCCCGCGCCATTCAGGGCCCGCCCTTGAGCTTCTCCTGCAGCTGCCTCAGGACAGCCGTTGCGTCCCGGTCGGTCTTGCTCTGCAGTACGATCGTTCCTGCCGGGTCAATGACGGCCAGACAGGGAATGCCACGGTCGGAGTAGTACCGCCGCAGATCGAGGGCACTTCCTGCCTTGGCGAATGCCAGAGCGGGCCATTTCATCCTCTCGGTGCGCATGAACTGCAGCATGCCCTCCTCGGTCTTGTCCATGGTCAGCAATACCACCCCGAAGCGCTTCAGCCCCACTGGCTGACCGTCATAGGCCGCGACGAGCTCTGGCGAGAAGCGTCGACAGTCGGGGCACCAGCCTGCCCCGAAGTAGAGCACGGTGTAGGGCACTTTCAGGCACTCGTCTGACTTCAGCGGAACGAGGGCGTCACCCTGCAGCACCAGCAGGTCCCGGACGTAAGGGACAAGGGGGCTCGCGACGATGCCCTGCGCGTGCCCGATCATGGGGATGACGGCAAGCAGACCGAGCAGAAATACCCAGCGACGGCGGCTCATGATTCACGCTCCTGCAACGTGTTCAACGGCTGCAGGCAAGGTAGACGGTCCAAAGTCCCGTTCAACCGGCTCCGCGCCGCTTCCATCCGCGGTCCGCATCTCCGTCGCCATCCCGACGTTTTCGAGGGTAGTTGGAGACCTTAGGCCGGCGCCCTACCAGCCGATCACTTGCCCATACCCTCGGCCCGAGAAGCTCTCCAGGGTGGCCCAGCCGCCTGCGAGCGGGGTGAGGGTAGTCCTGAGGCTGATAGCCATCGAGGCCGGGTTGGCGGGATTGCCAGCCAGAGTCAGCACGACGGTGCGGTTGGCGCCGGTCTTACCCCGGACGACGAAGCCGTGCTTCACCAGGTTGGAGAGAGTCAGCTCCGCCGTACCCGTGACGGTTCGGCCTGACTGATCGAGAGCGAATGAGAGCGTCCACGAGCCCGTCATCTTCTCGGGCAGGTCGAAGACCACCGGATCGTCTACCAGGGTGGTTGTGCCGTTGCTCCTGACCCTGCCGGTCAGCCGTCCTGTGAGCTCGTGCTGGGCCGTATCCACCGTCAGATTCAGCGTCAGCGCCACGGTCACTGCCTTGCTGGAGTCAGCCCCTTGCAGGGAACCTTTCATGGTGAGGCTGCCGCGGCTACCCTTGATGCTGCCCCTGATCGGCATGGTGACGGTGGCGTCCTTGGCGACGGTGTAGGTGGCCGTGCCGGAGAGTCTGCCGGTGGCGTCGTGGACGAGGTTGAGGGTGAGAGGATTGGTCTTGGCGGTCGTGGAGTAGGGGCCGGTCAGGTCCCAGAGACCGCGGCCGGAGCTCACCGGGATGGCGTCCACCGCGACCAGGAAGCTGCCGTTGGGAAGCACCGGGCCGGCGGCGGTATACAGCACGGTGGTCTCGGCGGGAGCCGTGATGGTTGTGGGCAACGCCGGTGACCAGCCTCCGAACAGCCAGCTCGCCAGCACTGTCACCGTCGGCGCTGCCGGGGCCGGATCGCCGTGGTTCACCGTCACCGCTACCGCGGGTGTGCCACCGGCCAGGGTCCCGTGCGCTCCCGGCTGGAAGGTCACCGCGTAGGTGTTGATGGCGAACTCCGCCGCCACGACCAGAGCGGCTGCTACAGCCAGGTCCTGCCGCGGGTTCGCCGTCGAAAGGTCGCTCCAGCGTACGAAGTGGTAGCCCGTAGCGGCGAGGGCCTCGACGGCCGTGCCGCTGGCTCCGTGGTCGACCGTCTGCGTTGAGTCGCCGGTGAGGCTGCCGTGTGCCCCGGCCGTATAGGCCAACGTGTACTGGTTAATGGCGAAGACCGCCGTCAACGTCATGTCGTCGCTAACGTCCGCCACGGTCAACGGGTTGTCGGTCGAGAACTCGGTGGCGTCGCGGGTCCAACCCCGGAAATGCCAGCCGGTGTCCGCCTGGGCCTGCACGGGGGTCGTACTGCCGCCCCGATCCACCTCCTGCGGGGTTTGTCCGACCAGGCTGCCGTGATCGGTAGCGACAAAACTTACCACCCACGGCTGCACGGTGAAGCGCCAGCTCCCCGGATCCGTGATTCCGGCAAAGAAGTTCCCTGCCGCGTCTATGAAGCAGGTCGCCTCGACCAGCACGTAGTAGGCGACTCCCGGCTCGAAGGGCGTATGCGTGAGGACGACGGTCGCCCCGTCGACGCTGACACTACCGCTCGCACCCACCTTGGAGCTGGCACGGCTTTTCGCCCCCACCAGGATATTCTCGAAAACACTATCGTCTGCCGCTCTGCGGATGGAGATCGTGCCGGCACCGAGCACAACGGCTTCATTGAAGACGAGGTTCAGGACCGCGCCTGGGGCAACGCCCCGCGCGCCATTGCCGGGAACCAGCGGGTTGCCGGCGGCCATGAACGGCGCCAGGATATCGTAGATTACCGTGCTGTCCGCACCGATCGACGTAGAGTTGGCGTTCCCGGCCCCATCATGCACAACCCCGGCGGGAATCGTGACCGTCACGCTGCCGGATTGGGCCATACCGCTGACCGCTACCGTGTACGCATCGCCCCCGCCCGCCACGGCGGCCGTGGTCGCCCCGGCCGTGCCGGTCAGGCTCACGTCGGCGGCGGTGAAGTCCGCCACCGGTTGGCTGAAGGTGACGTCGAAGCGCAGCGGCGAGGTCGCGCTCGGATCGCGCTGGGTGGCGGCCTGGTTGACCACGGCGACAACCGCCCCCGGCAGGCCGGGGTTCAGGAGCAGCATCACGGGCAGGCTGAGGGCCTGGCCGCAGGTGTTGTCGACCTGCACACGGTACTCGCCGACGTCATCGTCGGTAGCGCCGGTGAGGGTGAGCGTGGCTGCGTCGGCCCCGGCGATGCGGCCGCCGTTGGCGAGGGGAGTGCCGGCGTGCTGCCAGCGGTAGGTCAGCGGCGCGACGCCACCGACAATGGCGCGCAGGGTGGCGGTCCCGCCTGGGTTCACGCTGACCAGGGCGGGCAGATGCACGACGCCGGGCTTGTCGAGGAAGTGCAGTTCACGCATGAAGCGGGTGGTCGTAAGGGAGGAGTTCCGGTATGCGTCGAACCAGACGATGGCGCGTCTGGCCGTATCGAAGACGCAAATTTCGGGCAGGACCGGATAGGCGCTGGTGGCCAGTGGCGGGATCCCGGTGACGTCGTCCACGACGATCGGGTTGGCGCCGCGGAACTCGCTGCCGGTCCAGTAGATGAGCCGACAGTCCTGGGCGTAGGCTATACTCCCGAGGCCGACCACGCCCACCATGTGGCGGAATGGATCGTAGAAGGCCGTGCGGGAGCCACTCGACTCGAGTATCTTCAGCGTGCCAGCGGACACTGCGACCCGTTTCCAGGCGGCGCCGTCCCACTCCCAGACCGGGGAGTCGCTGTCGCTGAAGCTGCTGAAGAGGACCGCCACGCCACGCGCCGCGTCGAAGGCCATAGCGTTGCCGGGATAGATCCAAATGGTCTGATAGGAGTACGTGGGCGGGGGGACGCTCGTGCTGCGCACGGTCCAGTCAATGCCGTTCCAGGCCCAGGTCGTGTGGCGCTGGCTCGTGATCCCGCCGACCACGTCGCCGCCAATCAGCAGGGTCTCTTTCCGCACGCTGTCGAAGCACATCGAGGGCGAGGTGCGCGCCGGCGGCGAGGTAGCCGGGTGGGCCTCGGTCCAGTCGTCACCATCCCACTCCCAGGTGGCGTTAGGATAGGTGCCGCTGGGCCAGCTCCGGCCGCCGAACACGACCACGCGCCCACGTTCGCTATCGAAGACCATGCCAAAGTTGCTGAGGGACGGCGGCGAATGCAGGGGCGTACGTTTCACCCAGTAGCGGCCGTCCCACTCCCAGGTCTCGTTGGAGTCATAGCGCTCGTTGACGGTGCGGGGCGGCACCGGCCCATAGGCGGTGCCGCCGAACAGTACCGTCACATTGCGGCGGCTGTCGAAGACCAGCGCCTGCCCATATTGCGCGGGCGGGCCGCCGGCCGTGACCGTGAGGTAGGGCGGGGTCGGCTCGAGCAGCAGGAGCGTCCGGCGGGTGGTGACAGCCCAGTCCGGACCGCCGCCGTCTTCCACGATGCAGTCGTATTCGCCCTCGTCGGCGTAGCCCGGATCGACGATACGCAGGAGGCTCTGCAGGCCGGTGGTGCTGATCGCAAGATGGCTGTCGGGGGTAATGGGCCGACCGTTGTGTCGCCAGATGAACGTGAGGTCGGTTGCGAGAGAGTGGTGCTTGTAGTAGCGGGTGGTACCGTCATTGAACGTCCAGAAGGGGAAACTGTAAACGGCCGCGACCCCGACGGCCTCGACGGTCATCTCGATCGGACCGCCGCAGACCGAGCGGCCGCTGGGCGCCACTGGGTGGGTCGTCACCCGCGGGCCAACCTCGACGGTGACCGTGTTGCTGTCCACGAAGCCGCAGCGGTTGGTCACCCGGCAGAAGTAGCGGCCCGCCGGGCTGGCGTCAAGGACCCGGCCGTAGACATAGGCACTGGCAGTGGCCCCATCAACCACCACACCATTGCGGTACCACTGGTAGGTCATCGGGACGCCGTACAGCGACTGCGCCGCGACTTCCAGGATGATCAGGGCTTCGGGGATCGTGTCCGGGAGAGTCTGGAAATCCTTGGGCTGGCGGGTGATCACCGGTGGGAAGATGAGCCAGACGGTGGCCGCCCGGCTGGACCTGCGGGTGCCGCACATGGCGTCAATCTCGAAGGCGTACTCGCCCTCGTTGGCGGCCTGGAAATTGGGGATGGTCAAAGTGGTTCGGTTGTCCCCATACGGAACGATGGGCACGCCATCCTTGAGCCAGCGGTTCTGCGGCGACCAACCGGGGACCGTGGTGCTGTAGGCAGCCGTGAGGGTCAGCGTGGCGCCCTGGCAAACCAACTGGCTCTGGGGCTGCTGGGTAATCTCCACCTGCGGATCGCACGGCGCGATCTGGGCCCACCAGGTGCCCCAGGCGTCCGGGTGGGCAGAGGCCACAAACTCGTGCGCCACCCAGAAGGTACTGTCGAGAGGATCGGGCGAAACCACCGCGTAGTCGCCCCAGCGACCGAAGTCCTCATTGGGACGTCCTTTCAGGTCCCCGGGGGTGGCACTGGCCTTGATCACGGTCGGTTCCTCGAAACTCGCGGCGCCGGAGCGCCGGAGCATGTAGTAGATCGTCGGGTTCTGCGTGGTCGACGAGCGGGTGAAGACCAGGCAGACGTCGCCCTGCCGGTTCGTGCTGATGGCCGGCATGAAGGTCCACGTCCCCGGACCCGCATCGACCCAGCCGTCCTCGATCAGGCGCGGCGTGGTTGGACAGCAGTCGCCGCTATAGACGCGGAGTCGCGCCCAGCGCACCACGGCACGGACATCTCCCTCTGCCTTCCCCGTCCACGCCATCCACACGTCCCCCGCGTCGTAGGAAGCCGCCACGCAGCGGTAGTCCAGCGCATCGAGGGGCCGGTGGCCGCCCGGCTGCGGCGCCGGCTCGGCTTTGTTCTCCCCGAAGAAATCGTTGCCCATGTCGATGTCGATGTCGGTGGCGCTGTGCCCGAGTGCCGATGGCATGCCGGTAAAGCGATGCACCCGGATCTCGTACTGTTCGAGGGGCGAGATCACCCGGCGCAGGTTGACGGCAAAGGCAGGATCGGCGCCGTCGAGGCGGCGCGTCATCTGGGCAGGCTGCATGGTGGCATTGGTGCCGTTGCCGATGAGGCCGAGGATCTCGCTATACAGGTCCTCGCGGTACACCAGAGGAGGGATCAGCGTGCCACTGCGCAATGCCGTCGCGTCGAAGCTGTAGATCTGGGTCGCCCCGGCAAAGCCGCTGAAGCTATCTACGCCATTGAGAACAAACATATTATAGCTTACGTACAGCGACCGCGCGTCCACGGCAAGACCGGGGTAGTCGCCACCCGCCACCTTGGTGCCGAAGCGGTCCGGGTCGGCCCAGGTCATCTCCCAGCGGTAGAGGAACCAGTCCGCCGTGGTCTCGCTCCGCGGGTTGTTGGTCTTGGAGACCCCGATGTGGAGAAACGACTGGGTGGCCGTCGTTTCCTGCTGGATCACGAAGAAGCGACCGCCGGCGGTGGTGTCGTACACCACCTTGGGGTCCGCGACGTGGCCGTTCTGGAATCCCGGCAGAGCGGCGAAGAAGGACACCGGCGACGAGCGGGTATTCATCAGTGACGCCCGCCAGAGGGGCGCGCGGTTGGCGCCGGCCGCGGCGTCCTTCGGGAAATACGCGAGGCACGAGTTGACCGACGCCAGGATGCCCGACGGCCCGACGGCACCGTGGGTGTCAGGCGGGTCCGTCGTGGTGAAGCCCGCGGCGTCCCCCCCGTACGAGATCCCTTGGAACTGCTGCAGTATCACGCTGTTGGCAGAGGCGACCGAGAGGCCGACGACCCCGCCCAGCAACGCCAGCCACAGCCGCCATCTCGGCCGCGTCGGTAGCAACTCGTGGGCACTACTCCTGCTTGGGACTGGCATGTTGCCTCCTGCTCGCCTCTGGCGGTCCGCCGCCGCGGCACGTGATGCCCTCCCACAACTACCTCATACCCTATACACTAAGAACCTAATCATGATACTAGTCTTTGCAATGGGGACGCATGTCAGTTCCGTAGGGGTTCGCTTGTCTGAGAACCGCAGAGGGTCGAGGGCCTGCCCGCCGTGGTGGGTCGAGAGACGAGTGTCCGAGTCCCCCCCGTCGATTCGATCCCGATTTCAATCTCGATCCGCCATCCCAC
>CAILKC010000757.1 GCA_903834675.1 uncultured Victivallales bacterium
TATGACCGCCTGGGGATCAAGGTCTATAGGACGAAAAAGGCCGAGGACGGAGAACATTCCATCCTGTATCGCCAAGCCGAGACCCGACACGTGGCGAAGCAACTCCATGTGGACTAGATCCAACCCCCGGCCAAGAGGCCCAGCCAGACGCAGGATGCGTCAGCAGGCCGGTGGGTCGAGGAAGCCGATGAGCTGTCTCACCGGGGTGCCGTCGCGCTTCAGTCCACCGGCCTGAGGGTGTACTCGCGCGAGCCGTGCCCGAGCTCTGCCAGGTAGTCAATGACGACGTAGGGATCTTTGCCGTGGATCTGCTCGAAGAGATGGCGCCCGGGGCGTAGTTCGCTACCCTTTGGCAAGGCGCCGGGAATGAGGTTCTCTGTCTTGATGAGATCCAGAGACGCCTGTTCGATGGCCACGATGTCGCGGCCAGCGAGGATGCCGATGTCAGGCACCAGGGCCGGCGTCGTCATCCCCCAGCAGTCACAGAAGACGGTGATGTCGGTCAGGACGTTGATGAAGAGCGTACTCTCGGGTGCGAAGGTCTTGAGCACCGCCGACGTGGTCAAGGCCATGCCCTTCTGGAAGTCGCGATAGCCGCCGCCCACCAGACGGATGGCCTTGGCTGGGCAGATGAGGACGCAGTGCTGGCAGAACTTGCAGTTGTGGTAGAAAACGTCGAAGCTGCCCTGCTCCGAGAATCGGATAGCATGGTTGGGGCAGTTCTCCAAGCAGGCCTTGCAGTGGGTACAGGCGTCCTTATCCCATAGCAGACCACCCTCGAGAGCATGCAGTTTTCGCCGGGTGCTGGTCACCACGGCCCCCATGCTGAGGTTCTTCGAGGCGCCGCCAAAACCGCAGGCCCCATGGGCTTTCACGTGCGCTAGGTCGATAAGGGCGTCGGCGTCGACAATTTCCCCGGCCAACTCCACCTGCGCTAACTCGCGGAAGGGCGGCTCTAGGCAAGTAGGGTAGACGTACTTGTCCGCCGTCCCGGCCACCGGGACAATCTGACAACCCACGGTCTCCGGCGTGTACCCGCGCTGCGCCGCCGAACGCACCGCCCCCGGACCGTCGCAGAGAAAGACCTCCTTCGCCCCGGCGGCTTGCGTCTTGGTGACCAACTGCCGCACCAGGAAGGGGTGAATCGTACTGAACCCGACGCCGCCCCCCAGATGCATCTTCAGCGCCACGCGCTTCCCCGCGACCGTACGCTTGAGATCCAAGGCGTCGAGCAGGCGCTGCCACTTGGCGCCGATCGAGTTCTTGGGTTCCAGGTTGGACGGAGTGTAGTCCGCAAACAGCAGTTCAGAACGCATGGGCCTGCTTTCCAGGTAGCGCGCCGGGGTTGGGGGGCCTTGCGAGCCGCGGAATGTACCGTCGGGCCGCGGCCGGAGCAACCCGTGTCGGCTCGGCTTGTGCGTCCCTCTGCCTCCACAGGGCGCTAGGGTCGCCCGTTCAGGTAAGAACGAACCTCCTGCGGCGCCTGCCGCCCGTACGGTCCGCGCCACGCTCTTCTCGTGTACGCCTCATGCCGACGGCGCCGATCAGCCCTTGGATTCGCCGACCTCTTCCACGGCATCCAGAATCATGGCGCGGAGAGCTGCCGCGTCCACGCACGCGAAAAGCTCCGTGCGCTGGATGTGGTTCAGCGCGTGCAGCAGCACTGCCAAGGTCTGCGCATAGGGTGTGGGCATTGACGTGGAGGCCAGGATGAGGACCACGATCTGTGCCGGCGCGCCATCCTGACTCCCGAAGTCCAAGCCCTCAGGTTTAAGCCCGAGGGCACAGAGCACCCGGCTCACCGCCGCCGTACGACAGTGCGGCACGGCAATGCCGCGCTCAAGGCCGGTACTCATGACCTGCTCGCGCTGGAGTAGTTGCCGTCGCACCTGCGGCAGATCCTCAACCGGGTGCGCGGCTGCCAGTGCGCCGAGCAGCTCGTCGATGGCACCCTCTTTGGTCACCGCCCGCAGGCGTGGCAGCATCACCGCATCCGTCAGAGCGTTGGCGCGGATCGCGTGGGGAACCGGCTGACGCGGCGCTGGTGGTGGAGACGCTGCCGTCGGGGCGGGCTCCACTTCGGGACGCGCGCTCAGGATGGCGATGACCTCATGCGTAGACTCGGCGCGAAGCAGCCGCCTACAGACCGCAGGCGTCAACACCTGAGCAACCTGCGACATGAACTGCACATGCGGCGTCGGATCAGAGATAGGTGACAGAGTCAGCACGAATACCCTCGATGGCTGGCCATCAAAGGCGCCAAAATCCACCCCTTCGGGCTTCAGGCCGATCGCGCAGACAAGCCGGTTCACTGCGTCGGTGCGGCAGTGCGGCACCGCGATGCCGTGTTCCAGGCCGGTCGACATCGACCGCTCGCGCGCCTCGACCGCCCTCAGTACCTCGTCGGCATTCTCCACCAGCCCGGCGGCTTCGACCACAGCCACCATTTCCCCCAGCAGCTCCGCGCCAGTCGCCCCCTTCAACCGCAGCTTCACCAAGTCAGGCCGCAGGTAAGGCTTTAGATCGTGACCTCCAGCCGTGGCCAACCCCCCCGAGGGCACCTCGCGCAGCAGGCGATGCACATCCAGAGGCCGACGCATGGCTTCCAAGGCAGCGCGTAATTCACCCACAACATAGAGCACGGCTGTCTTTACCACCGGCACCGCGCTTGGCTCGCACGTGAAGAGGATGTCGGTGTTGTCGTGCCTGAACGCAATCGAGGTCCTCTCCCGCAGAGCCAGAACCGCCCCCCCCTCGTGCTCGAGAACATGGACGAAGAAACCGTCTCGGCGCAGAGTGTCTTGCAGACCGTTAAAGATCCATTCCGCCTGGCGTAGGCTGCTGCAGGGAAAACAGATGGCGTCGGCGGTAACGCGCAACTCACCGTGGCCTACGCCTGAATTCCTACTGCGAAAAAGCGCCCACAGAACCGCTGGGGCACTGACCGTTGTAAGGACCACCATCAGGATCACGATGGTGTAGATCTCCCGTGGCAGCGCTCCCGTGACCAGCCCCACTCCTGCCACAACCAAAGCGATCTCGCCACGCGGCATCATCCCCATTCCAACTCGCAGAGCGCCACGCAGATTAAACCCGAACAGTACGGCAGGAGCGCCGCAACCGATGAGCTTAGCCACTACCGCCAATCCCGTGTACAGCAGGCCGAACCCCAGTACGCGCGCGTCGCCTAGCGACCGCATGTCCACCAGCATTCCCATAACCGCGAAAAACACCGGTGCCAGCAGGGCATACAGCGGGTCGAGCTTTCCTCGGATGACCGGGGCCAATTCCGTCCGAGACAACATCAGTCCCAACGCATAAGCGCCGATGACCATCGCCAGGCCAGCCGCTTCGAACACACCTGCCAACACCATCGCCAGGCCCAGAGACATGATTGCCAGGCTCGTACGCCCGCGCCAACGACTAAGAAGACTCCCGAGGCGCCTGACCACCAGGACTCCTGCCAGTGCAACCAGCAGCAAAACGCCAAACGCCCTGGCGGCAATGACGCCAAAATGACCCCAGTCCACGCCGCCCACCCCGCTGGCCGAGACCACGCCAAGCACGCCCGCAAACGCGACAACGCCCAGAACACCGTCTACCGCTGATGCCGCCAGCGTGGTAACGCCCTCTGGAGTGTCCAGCCGCCGCCGCTCGGCGAGAATTCGGCCCGATACGCCGACAGAAGTTGCGGTCGAAACAACCCCAAGAAACAGACAGGGCGCATCCATAAACCCCAGGGATTGTCCAAAGACAGCAGCGCCGAAAAGGACCCCAGCGAGATCCCCCACCAGGAAGGAAGCGACAGCACCCCCTATGCCCACGGCAGTTCCCGTTACAGAGTAGCGCAGGAACATGCGTGCATCTGTGCCAAGGCCTGCGACGAACAACAGTAGCACCGAAGCGACCGAGCACAGGCCGTACAGCTCGGGACTGACCGGGAAGCCCTGACCCGCAGGGAATACGCCGGTCGAGAACCCCGGCACAGGTAGCGACCCAAGCAGGAACGGACCGATCACCATGCCTACGGTCAATTCACCCAGAAATCCCGGCAGGCCTATACGGCAGAAACAAAGACCCCCCGCCTTGGCCGCAAACAGCAGAACGCCCAACTGCACCACCAGCACCGCCAAGCGCTGCGTCATGTCGGTCGCAACCGCTCCCTCGGACGCCTGTAGAGCGAGTGGTAGCACCAGCATCAAGACCATTACCGGAAGCCACTTGCGCATCGTCCGCCTCGCTCTAGCCTCGAATACCCGCCTGCTACCGCTCCCCTGCCGCCGCCAACCCCAGCAACGGCCCGACCTTACCAACATGACTCGCAATCTACCCTCGTGGCGCCTGTGCAGCAACCATCGCCGATCTCAGCCCAGGGCTTCGTTCTCCGGCGCGATGGCCGCCGCCGCGCTTGCCTGTCCAGGCCTCAACTGATCCAAAATAGGCATGCTCTTTAGGCCGCTGCCCAGCCGGCGACTCAGCCCACGGCTGGCAGAGCCAGTACCCCCGAAAACCGTCAGACTCGCGAGAGGCGAAACAAAAGGCGGTCGCCGATCCTGATACCTCAGCCCTGACCACGCGCTCATGGTCCTCTCTCTTGCACGATTGCCGACCTGATCGCGCTGTGTTACCCTCCCGTACTAGCAAAACGCGAATAAGTTACCTGTCGGAGTTGCACAGCGGGCCGAGTGGGGTATCTTATCCACCCTGCGCCGGTTGGACGCTGGGTCCGCGGTGCAGCAGGGTGGTGAGGTACGGTTTCCCGGGTCTAAGAGGTAGCGTTAAA
>CAILKC010000758.1 GCA_903834675.1 uncultured Victivallales bacterium
CCACGACCGCGTCTCCCTCGCTGCAAGGCCGCAAAATCACTCCCCATACCTTCCGACACACCACAGCACTGCACCTGATCGAGGCCGGAAACGACATCTTCGTGCTCAAGGACTGGCTCGGGCATGCCCACATCAAGACCAGCAGTCAGTACGTCGAGATCAGCGTCGAACGCAAACGCAAGGCCCTCGAGAAGGTACCCCCGCCCGGCGCAAGCAATCCGGCAGAGCCTGCCCGATGGAAGCAACCTGCCCTCATGGAGTTCCTCGGGCGCTGCTCCCGCAAGGAGCATTATGTGGCCTGAATCATCCCCAGCCGTTCGCCTTGGCGCCGAAGGTAACCTTGACAGCCACCGGTCCCCGCATCGGTTCGCCACATAACATCCCCCGCAGCATAAGTCAGTTCCGTAGGGGCTTCTGCCCGGCAAGGCGGGGCGCTGGTCGGTTCAGGGGTGGTCTGGCGCGGCTCCACGCCTGGCGCTCGTCCGGCGCGAGACGGACTAGAGATGCCGTCCCTGACCGTCTCCTCCGCCCGCAGGGCGGGGAGGTCGGCGGTCCGCACCGGCTCTGCCGGGGCTTCCGCCGTCTTTGGGGTCTTGCAGACGGCGGATACCGCGAACCTGCCCGGAACGGGCTTGGCATCGCGGGCTCCAGGGCCGGTGAGGATACCGCGAACCTGCCCGGAACGGGCTTGGCATCGCGGGCTCCAGGGCGGCAAGCTGGGTCATGGCAGACGCCTGCCAGATCTAGCGGGGGTCTCTTTCTTGAAACCGCCTTGCCTGGTTACCCGCCGTCCGTCACGGGTCTCGCGGCAGAGTATATTTCGACCTTTGCAGACCACGGTGCAGAACGAGTGGAGGTGTACGGATGGAACGGCTTGCCTGGCACTTCGATTTCCACAGTCACAAGAGCATTCGGATCAACCATGACCCCGACGTGGCCGGCATGGCCGAGGCGCTCGCGGCGGCGGGGGTGGACGAGATCATCACCTTCGCCAAGTGTCACACCGGTTTCGCCTACTACCCGAGTCGGGTCGGCAATCCGCACCCGCTGATGCCGGGCGACGCCTTCGGCGAGGTGCTGCGGGCCTGCAAGGCACGGGGTGTCCGCGTGCTGGCGTATATCAGCTTCGGCATCGATGGCGAGGCGGGACGGCGGCACCCGGAATGGGCCCAGGTCGGGGACCCGAAGGCCGGACCCCACATCACCCCGGATCACTTCGTGGCGACCTGTCCCTACACGCCCTACATCGACGATTTCATGCTGCCCATGATCCAGGAAATCCTCGACGGCTACGCTGTGGACGGGTTCTTCTTCGACACCATGGGCGCTATGGGGATCTGCCATTGCCGGTACTGCCAGGAGGAGTTCCAGCGCGAGTGCGGCCGGGCCATACCGCTGGGGCCGACCGACCCTGACTGGGGGCGCTACGGCGCCTTCCGCCGCCAGCGCGCCTGGCGGGTCGTGGGGCAGGTGGGGCAGTACATCCTGGCGCGGCGGCCGGGGCTGAAGGTCGGCTTCAACTGGGTCGGCACGGTCCGCTTCCCGGAGCGCATGCCAGCCGGGGTGACCTGCCTGACCTGCGACTACTCGACCACGGGGCCGCAATCGCTGCAAGCGTCGTTCCACTCGTCCTATGGCAAGACCGCCGAGCTGCCCTGTGATGTGATGTATACTCTCATCAACCACGGCTGGGGCGATTGGGCGCCGCGGCCCTTGGCCGGCCTGGAACAGACCGGGGTGACGATCTGGGCGCACGGCTGCAAACCCTACCTGGGCGACCGCTTGCATCCCACCAACCGCCTGGACCCCATGAGCGTGCGCGCTATCCATTATATGGGCGAGGTGCAGCGGCGCGTCGCGGCGGCCTACCCCGATGAGGATGCGGTGCAGCCGAACGAGGTCCTGCTGGTGAACGGCCCCATGGCGCAGTACGGCGGGCCGGACCTACGGGGCTTTGCGGCAGACCATTCGGGGCTGATTCCGCTGGAGGGCATGCACCGGCTGCTGCTGGATGCGGGGTACCCCATGGCCATCGCTCCGGAGGACTTTTTGGAGAAGCACCTGGCCAAGGCCCGGGTGGTGATTCTGAGCGAACTGCGGGCGCTTTCGGCCAGCGCGGCGGTCGCGCTGCGGCGCTTTGTCGAAGCCGGCGGGCGCTTGCTGGTTACGGGTCGCATACCCGCGGCGGCTGACGGTGGACTGTCCCTCGATTGGCTCGGGGTAACGCGCGAGGCAGCGCCCTGGCAGGATCATATCTATCTGCCGCTGTGGCAAGCGGACGCGGAGAAGAGCCCCGTGCTGGTTCACGGTCCTTTCCACCGCCTGGCGTTGGCCGGGGCCGAGACGGTGCTGCCGGCGATTCAGCCCTACGATTGCAGCTTCGGCATGCGTTTCGGACACGCGACAGGCCCAGCCTCCTTTGCGCCCAGTTCGGTGTCGGCGTTGACCCGCCGGCAACTCGGCCGCGGCGAGGTGTGGTATCTGGAAGCCCCGATCGGCAGCGACTACTACCACAAGGCGAACTATTGGCAGGCCGATTGGCTGCGCGGGCTCATGGAACGCCTGCTCCCCTGCCCGACGGCGCGCGTGATCTCGGATGCGGGCAACGTCGAGGCAGTGCCCCATGTGAGCGAGCGGGCCACGTGGGTATTCCTGATCAACCACGGCGGCGAGCAGATTGGCCTCAGCCAGCGCACCGCGCGCACCTTTGCCCAGCTGCCTCATTTCCCGGTTACACTCGAGGTGCGGATTCCGCCCGGCCGCGTGCCCAAGAGGGTCAGCGCCGGCGGCAAACGGGTGAACTGGACCCTGGAGCAGTCCGTCCTGCGGGTGAAGCTGACCCTGGCCGAGATCTGGACCGTGGTCAAGGCGGTCTGGAGGTAAGAGGAAGGCGCCGGCCGGTCGCGGCGCGGGTACGTAGTCGAGCCTTCAGCCCCCGCAGGGCGCTTGCGGGCGCCCGATCATGTCAGAATGAAACTCTTGCAGTAAGTGCGGTACTCCTGTCTGCGGACTACGGTTTTCGTTGCCACGTAACCGGAGCCACAACAGGAGTCCCCGCGATGGGAACATGCCACGGAAAGAAGGTAGCGGCCAGGGGTCAGGCGAAGGAAGGGCTGTTCGAGGTCATCAACCCCGCTGCCGCCGGCATCGACGTGGGTGCCTTGGAGATGTGGGTGTGCGTGCCGGGAGAGAACGAACAGGAGCGAGTGCGCAAGTTCGGGACGGACACGATGGAACTGGAAGCCCTCGCGGCGTGGCTGCTGCAGCGTGGGGTGAAGACGGTGGCGTTGGAGTCCACATCGGTCTACTGGATCCCGCTGTTCCAGGTTCTGGAGAACCACGGCCTGGATGCCTGCCTGGTGAACGCCCGGCACGTGAAGAATGTGCCCGGCAGGCGCAAGACCGACCGCCTGGACTGCCGGTGGCTGCAGAAGTTGCACGCTTGCGGGCTGCTGTCGGCCTCGTTCCGGCCGACCGCGGAGATCTGCCGACTGCGGACCTGTATGCGGCACCGTGCCACCCTGATTCAGGAGCAGTCCGCCCAGATCCAGCGTATGCAGAAGGCGATGCGGAAGATGAACGTGCAACTGGACGCGGCGGTGTCGGATGTGACCGGAGTGAGCGGGACGCGGATCATGGATGCGATCGTTGCCGGTCAGCACGATCCGGCGACTCTGGCGCAGATGGCCGACCCCCGGGTACGCAAGAGCCCGGAACAGATAGCCAGGTGTCTGCAGGGCGACTACCGGCCCGAACACCTGTTCGTGCTGCGGCAGGCGCTGGCGGCCTACCGTTTCTTCCTGGAGCAGATCCAGGACTGCGACCGAGAGGTAGAGCGCTACACCAGCGAACTGGAAAAGGCTGCCGGACGTGCCGATACAGCCCTGCCTGCCGCGTCGGCCGAAACGCGGAAGCGGAAAGCAGGAAACGTGCCCGAGTATGACGTGCAGACCCATCTGTACCGGCTTGCCGGCGTGGATCTGACCCGCATCCCGGGAATCGGAGAACTCAGCGCCCAAGGGCTGATCTCGGAGACGGGGCTGGACATGAGTCGCTGGCAGACACACAAGCACTTCGCCTCCTGGCTTGACCTCTGTCCGTCGCCGAAAGTCAGCGGCGGGCGGGTCATCGGCCAGGGTCGACGGCACGCCTCGAACCGTGCCGCGCAGATATTCCGACAGGCCGCGAGCAGTCTAAAGAACAGCCAGTCCTGGCTGGGGAGCTTCTACCGACGCATGCGCGTACGGATCGGAGCCGCCCCGGCCGTCAAGGCCACGGCGCACAAGCTGGCGCTCATCTACTACCATGTTCTGTCGACACACACCGAGTACCGCCAGATCGAGGCGCAGCAATACGACCAGCGCCTGCGAGAACGCACGATCTGCAATCTCCAGCGCCGAGCCCGACAGATGGGGATGGATCTGGTCCCCGCCGAAGCCCCTGCCGTAACCTGACCGGTGTTCGCGCATGAATGACACGCTCGACAACACAGAACCTGTTTCGGGAGCATGCAACAAAGCCGATCCGCCACTGGTGATGCCCGGTTCCGGGCTTCCCCGTCCTTTAGCATGGCTGCCTGCGCTCATGGATCGTTCACTGGTGAAGCCGCCGCCGTCGGCGGCTATCCCGCACAGGAGACAAGTCAGATGCCAACGCAGGCGCATGCTCCCCCATACCCAGGAGTCGAACGTGTGTAGACGTAACCGCGCAAGCCGAGCCCCCCGCGCGGCCGAGGTTGAGTTTCACAGGAGGCGGGCTCAATGGGGGGCGAGAAACCGGCTAAAGCCTCGACTACGTACGCCTCGTGGCGCAGGCTAGAAGTCTCATTCCGGTATGCCCGGCACCCAGCCGGGGGCCCGGCTGAACCCTGAACCCTGAACCCTGAACTCTGAACCCTGAACTCTGAACTCTGAACATACAAGGAGGACGACGATGCAAATCTGGCTACGAGTGACCGCGCTGGCGCTGGTCTGCCTGGCCGGGGTGGTACGTGCGGCGCCGCCGCAGCGCGGCGAAAACCTGGTCGTCAATGCGGGATTCGAGGCGGGCGCAGCCTCTTGGCAGGAGATGGGGAAGGGGTTTACCATCGATGATACGGTGGCGCATTCCGGTGCGGCGTCGCTGCGCTGCGTCGGCACAACCCTGACCGACACCCACGGCGCCCGGCAGGTGATCACCTTCGACCCGCCCCTGCAGCATCCCTTCCGAGTGTCCGGCTGGGCCAAGGCGGAGAACGCCGACGTGGCGCGGGACTTCGATGTCTTCCTCGATCTCCACTACGCCGACGGGACCCCGCTCTGGGGCCAGATCGCGCGATTCGAGCCCGGAACGCACGATTGGCAGTACAGCGAATGGCTCTTTGATGTCAGTAAGCCGGTCAAGACCATCGAGGTGCATGTCCTCTTCCGCCAGGCGAAGGGGACCGCCTGGTTCGACGATATTCGGGTCGAGTTAACGCCCTTTGCGTTCCGGCACGAGCGGCTGTGGGCCGGGGCCTACGGCGGGGCGAGCTTGCTGTATTCGGGCAACACCAGCCTACCGGCCGCCTGGACGGCGACGGTCAGCGGCCCGCAGGGGACCGTGTTCGAGACCGCGGCGGCGAGCATGCCGGTACGAGTGGATTGGCGGGCGGCGCTCGGGGCGGGCCCGGTTCCGCGGATTGACACCCTGCGCGTGGTGGCCAAGGACAGCCTGCGCGGTGAGACTCTCGAAAAGGTCTATCCGCTGGCCCTGGACGCCAACCCCGCGGCGCGCGCCTATGCCGTCTGGACCGAGAGCAGCATGCGGCGCGTCCTGCCCACCTCGTTGCCCGAGACTACGCCAGTTCGTACCGAGGCACGCATTACCTTGGCAGCAAATGAGTACGAGAGTTTTCAGGTGGTGGTTCTGCCGCTGGCCGGGGGCGAACTCCGCAACCTGCGGGTGGAGGTTAGCGAGCTGGTATCAGCAGACGGCAAGAGTCGGATTGGGAAGGACCACATCGAATGGCAGCAGGTTGGCTACGTCAGGATCGAGAAGGTCTGGCCCCACCCGGCCTACCCGGAGGCGGTGGCGGGATGGTGGCCAGACCCGCTGCTGCCGGTTGAGAGCGTCTCGATCCCAGCCGGGTTTGCGCAACCGCTGTGGGTGACGGTCTACGCTCCACCGGGAACTCCGGCCGGCGAGTATACGGGGACCGTGACCATCCGTCCGCCAGGGCAGCCAGCCACGGAGGTGGCGGTGCACCTCACGGTCTATGGCCTGACCTTGCCAACCCAGGGGCATCTCAAGACCGCCTTTGCGCTCATGGACGGTTACCTCGAGAAGCTCTACGGCAAGCCCCTCACCCCCGCCCTGCGACAGGCCTATGGCGACTTCGTTCTGCGGCACCGCCTGAATCCTGATGACATCTCCCGTACCGCCCCGCCGGCGCTCGAGGACCTGCACCACTACCGCGACCGCGGCCTGAATGCGTTCAACCTGCTGAACCTGGTCGAGGAGCGCGGTGCTCGCATCTGGGTCTGCTGGAGCCCGGAGAAGGTCTACACGCCGGCGTTCAAGCAGCGCCTGTTCGAGCGTCTGGACCCCTATGTCGCGACCCTGCGGCGAGAGGGGCTGGCGGGCCGGGCGTACATCTACACCTTCGACGAGCGGGGCAAGGAGTTCTTCCCGATCATCCGGGAGTACTTCGGCATGGTCAAGGAGCGCTACCCGGAGATTCCCACGCTCACGACCGCCTATGTGCCGCAAGACCCGGTGGTCATGCGCGATCTGCGGGTGGACTGGAACTGTCCCGTGAGCTCGGTCTACCGCTTCGAGCAGGCGGAAGCGTGCCGTGCGGCGGGCTTGCAGGTGTGGTCGTACATCTGCATGGGGCCGCGTTACCCCTACGCCAACTGGCTGGCCGACGATCCGCTCATCGAGGCCCGCCTGATCTGGTGGCAGGCCTACCACCAGAAACTGGACGGCTTCCTCTACTGGGGCTTGAATATCTGGGAGCGCCGAAACAACGACCAACCCATCGATCCCGCGGCCGGCCCGCTGCTGCAGTGGAGCATTACCACCGGCGCGCCGGGCAGCGACTGGGAACGTCTACATGGCGATGGCGAGCTGCTCTATGCGGGGGTCGCGGGACCCTTGGGCTCCATCCGTCTGGCGAACCTCCGGGACGGCCTGGAAGACTACGAATATCTGTGGCTCCTGGGCCAGTCTGCCGCCGGCGTGGAGGCCGCCCGGACAGCCTGCCTGCCGGTCACCACGAGCTTGACCCAGTTCTGCCGCGATCCGGCCGTCCTTACGGCCCAGCGCGAGACCATCGCCCGTCGCCTCGAGACGGCGGGCGCGGTCCCGCGCTGAGCGCCGGCGCACCGGCTGGCCACTGCCAGGCGCCGCTTGCCTACGCCGCTGCTAGCCCCGTGGTGCGGGGTCCCGCTGTCAGCCTCGAAGGGCTGGCTCGTTCCACTCGGCCCGGAATGCCCTATGTGGTGGTTGCGGCACGCAACTCTATGACAACCTCGTCCGGTACCTCGAAACAAGCCATGCCCACCCGGACCAAGACCTTGACCGCCGACTGACTTCACAGTATGATTGAAGCATGAAGTATGCCGTTGGGTATCAGCTTGCGGGCGCCTCTGGCGAGCGCTTTGTTGACCTTGTCCGGGACTACCGTGAGCACCTCGACGAAGTCTATTTCCCCTGGGTCCATGGGCCTTCCGGCCGGGCCTCCCTTAGTGAGTCGCGCGGCCTCACCGACTGGAGCGCCCAGGCGAACCTTGAGGCTGATCTCGTCGCCCTCCGCCAAATGGGCCTAAGGCTGAACCTGCTGCTCAACGCCAACTGCTACGGCGGCAAGGCGGTCAGTCGCTACCTCGAGAACCAGGTGGGGTCGCTCCTGACGCACCTGCACGACCAGGTTGGCGGGGTGGACACGGTGACCACCGCCTCCCTGGCTGTGGCGCGCACGGTCAGACACCATTTTCCAGCCATCGATGTCCGCGCCTCGGCTAACCTGCGCATTGGCACGGCCCAGGCCATGCAGTACGTTGCGGGCCTCTTTACCAGCTTCTGCGTCCAGCGCGACGTCCAGCGCAGTCTAGTTGCCGTCGGCGCTCTGCGCCGCTGGGCCGACGCCCACGGCAAACGGTTGTTCCTCCTGGCCAACAGCGGCTGCCTGCGGAACTGCCCGGGACAGACATTCCACGATAACCTGGTGGCTCACGAAGTTGAGATCGACGAGACGGCCAACATCCCGGGCTGGACTCCGCACGTCTGCTGGCACCTCTACGGGCAACGCCAAAACTGGCCTGCCGTGCTCCAGTCCACCTGGATCCGGCCCGAAGACGTGCCCCGCTATGAGGGACTTGTCGACGGCATCAAACTGGCCACCCGCATGCATGCGAACCCGCGCCTCGTCATCCAGGCTTACAGCAGCGGCCGCTACCGCGGCAACCTGCTTGACCTCTTTGAACCTGGCTTTGGTCCCGCCTTCGCGCCCTTTATCCTCGACAGCACCGCGCTGCCCGCGGATTGGTTCGAGCATACCAGTTCCTGCTCCGGTGCCTGCGTCGAGTGTTCCTATTGTGCTAACGTCCTGGCGGAAGTCCTGCTCAACACTCAGCCTGAAGCGGCCGACGATGTTCCCGAGATGCCTCAGACGCCCTGAAAACGCGAATAAGTTACCTGTCGGAGTTGCACAGCGGGCCGAGTGGGGTATCTTATCCACCCTGCGCCGGTTGGACGCTGGGTCCGCGGTGCAGCAGGGTGGTGAGGTACGGTTTCCCGGGTCTAAGAGGTAGCGTTAAA
>CAILKC010000759.1 GCA_903834675.1 uncultured Victivallales bacterium
AGGTCGGGTCCGTTCATGCCGGGCATGATCACGTCGGTGATGAGCAGGTGGATGGGGCCTGAGTGTGCGCCTGCGAGGCGCTGTGCCTCCTCTGGCGTTTCAGCCGCCAACACGGTGTAGCCCAGGGCTTCGAGGAAAAGCCGTGACGTGACCCGGACGGCCTTTTCGTCCTCGGCCAGCAGGATCGTCTCCGTGCCATGGGGCAGTCTCTCTGGGGTACCGGCAACCGATCCCGTCCCGGCCTCTCTGGTTGCTCGTGGCAGGTAGATACGGAATGCGGTCCCCTTACCCACCTCGCTGTGGACGGTAATGTGCCCGGCGTTCTGCTTGACGATGCCGTAGGCGGTGGCCAGCCCCAGACCCGCGCCTTTGGCCAGTTCCTGGGTGGTGAAGAACGGCTCGAAGAGCTTCGCGACCACCTGCGCGTCCATCCCGCAACCGGTATCGCTGATGGTCAGTCTGATGCACTCACCAGGGGTCGCGTCCGTATGCTCAGCACAGTAGGCCTGGTCAAGGGTGACGTTCGCGGTCTCGATGGCCACCCTGCCCACCCCGGCGATAGCGTCACGAGCGTTGGCGCAGAGGTTCGTCAGGACCTGGCCGATCTGAGCGGGGTCGAGCTTGACCGGCCACAGGGTCGTGTCCGGCCTCCAGTCGAGGTCGATATCCTCACCCAGCAGTTGCCGCAGCAGCCCGAGCATGCCCGCCAAGACGCCGTTCAGGTCCAGCACCTTGGGCGCGATATGCTGCTTGCGGGCGAAGGCGAGGAGTTGGCCGGCGATGTCCGCTGAGTGTTGGGCTTCTTTGGCGATCTCGTCGAGGTAGCTGCGGACGGGGTGCTCAGGCGGCAGTTCGTCGCGGCACATTTCAACGTAGTTCATGATGCCCATGAGCTTGTTGTTGAACGTGTGCGCGACCCCCCCCGCGAGGCGCCCTACGGATTCCATCTTCTGGGCCTGGTGGAGCTGGGATTCGAGCGCAGACTTCTCCGCTTCCGCCTGCTTGCGTTCGGTGATGTCCTGGATCGTGCCAACCATCCTCACGGGGTGCCCTTGGGCATCGAACCCCAGGCTTCCTCTCCCGTAGACCCAGCGCTTGGCCCGGTCGTTGTGACGGATGATGCGATACTCTCGGTCGAAAGCCCGACCCTGGCACAGGACCTCGCTCTGGAAGTACTCACTCATTGCAGCGCGGTCGTCGGGGTGGATCAGGGCCGTCCATCCCGCCACGGAACGCTCGTAGGCCTCATCGATGCCGAACACCTTGTTCAGTACCGCCGAACTTACCCACCGCCCCAAGGGGATGTCCAGAGCATACGAACCCACGTCCGCGACGACTTGCGATTCCCGGAGCAACCTCTCACTCTCCCGCAACTCATCCTCGGCCTGCCTGTGCATCAGCGCGGCACCGATGTGCGCCGCGATTCCTTCCAGAAGCTCAACCGCTTCCAGGGTGAAGCATCCTTTACGCCGGTCGTTGAGGTGGATCAAGCCCACCATCCTGTCCCTGCCCCGGATCGGCACCAAAGCCACAGAGGCATAGCCCTGATGAATGCACTGGTTGCGAGGATGAAGCCGGGGGTCTTGGTCGGCAGGCAGGTCGAGCAAAGAGAACGAGTCGTTGGTCCAGAAGCTGCCCCCCCGCGTGAAGAGCGGATGGGATGGGTCGGTCTTGCCAGAAATGACCAGACCACAGGTGCATTCCAGGCGGACGTTGCCGTCCTTGTCTCGGCAGAC
>CAILKC010000760.1 GCA_903834675.1 uncultured Victivallales bacterium
AAGTCGTCAGCCAGTTTTTGGACCAGTACCCGAAGCTTGACGGCCTGATCCTGGACGACAACTTCGAATTCGACGGCCACCCCTGCTACTGCGCTGCGTGTAAGGTCAGGTTCCGCACCTATTGCGAGAAGAACGGCCTCGCCTGCGCGGATCCTGCCACGGCGCCGGTCGAGAACCTTGAGATCGGTCGAGCCTGGAAAGCGTTCTGGGGGGGCGAGGCGCAGTCGTTCGCGCGCCGGGTGCGGGCGATTTGCACCACCCGCAACCAGCCCTTGGGCGGCTGGTGCAGCGGCGGCATGGCAGCGCTGCGGCTGAGCCAGGTCTTCGACTTCCTGGGGGCCATGGTCTACACCAGTCCGGTTTCCATGGTGCGGCAACCGCTCAGTGCCCTGCCGGAGGACCGCGGCTACGTTACCCTGCTCTGGGGAATGAACCGCCGCCCGGCGGACCTGGAAGCCGAAATGCTGGAGGCGATACAGGCGGGCAGCACAGCCGTCGGTTTCTGGATCGGTTTTGACGCCTGCGCCGAGTGCGACGACACGCCTTGGCGCGTCGGGACGAAGGGCCGCAAGCCCGGCGCCTTTGAACTGACCCCCGGCAGTCTCGAGGCCATCGCCCGCGCCTTCGCTCGTGCCGAGGCCGACTGGCTGGCGTTCTACCGCGACAATGTCGTCCGGGGCGACCGGCGCCTTGCCGTCGTCTCCGGGCGCGTGACGCGGGAGGAACTGACCCTCACCCTCCGCCAGACGGAACAACTCGCCGCACCACGGCAGTCAGGCGCCGTAGATGTCTCAGCCTTGCAGTAGTCTTGCCCGCCGCAACCCGGTATCATGGCGGAATCACGGTCGCAAATCCGCAGCCCTAGCCCTGCCTTATTCATGAATGGCCATTTCAACCACAAAGAAGAGGTCAGGGCCATTCGATTCTCCATTCTGTCAACCACCGAGAGCACCGAGAGCACAGAGAGTAACACACTGGAGAAGAATAACTTATGTGTATATGATCCAGCCTCTACTGCCGCCCTCTGTGACCTCTGTGTCCTCTGTGGTGCAAGGGTCGAGTGTAGTAGAATCGAATGGCCCTAAAAAAGAGGTGAAACGGTGAGAATCGTGCCACCATTTGCCATGCCTTGTCTTGGTGTTCTTCGTGTTCTTCGTGTTCTTGGTGGTGAATAATCCAGGCTAGGAGCCCACCCGATGCGAGCCCGATTCTTCCTGGCGGTAATCATCCTGACCCTGGCTGGCGCCGGGCGCGCCCTGCCGGCGCTTGAGCTGTATGTCTCCCCGAACGGCAACGACGCCTGGTCAGGCACCCTCCCCACGCCGGGCAAGGAGGGCCAAGACGGACCCTTTGCAAGCCTCCTCCGCGCCCGCGACGAAGTGCGCCGACTCAAGGCCACCGGGAAGCTCGCCGAGGGCGCCACCGTCAACCTGCGGGCCGGCACCTACCGCCTCGGCGCTGCCCTCACCCTCGGTCCCGAAGACGCCGGAACGCCGCAGGCCCCGAGGGTCTGGCGAGCCTATGAGAATGAGAAGGTGATCCTCTCCGGCGCCCTGCCCGTGAGCGGGTTCAAACCCTGGAAGGGACAGATCGTGGTGGCGGAGTTGAAGGGCACCCCGCTGGAGAAGGTGGCCTTTCGCCAGGTGTTCTTCCGGGGCGAACGGCAAGTCATGGCCCGCTACCCCAACCTTGATCCCCAGGACCCGCACTTCGGCCAGTGGGCCTACGTCCTGGCCACTGATCCCGCCCCGGCGACCAACCGTTCGGTCTCGGACAACATCCCGCAGGCCAAGGACCACTTCACCGCCACCGGGGATGTCATCAAGCCCACCTGGGAGAAGATCACCCAGGCCGAAGTCGCCATTCATCCGGCCTACGGCTGGGCCTGGAACATCCTACCGCTGCAATCGGTGGACAAGGAGACCGACACCGTCTGGCTGGGCCGCCCGGCCAGCTATGGTCTGATGATTGGCGATCGCTACTTCGTGCAGAACCTACTGGCCGAGTTGGACGCGCCGGGCGAGTGGTACCTGGATCGCGACGAGGCCAAGCTCTACTTCTGGCCACCGGCGGACCTGACCACGGGCGAGGTGAGTGTGCCGCTTGCCGAATCGCTGGTGGTCGCCGAGGGCGCCGACGGGGTCACCGTGCGCGGGCTGACCCTCGAGAACTGCGGCGGCACCGCGGTGACCCTCAAGAACTGCGCCGGGAGCCTGGTCGCCGGCTGCACGATCCGCAACCCCGGCCTCTGGGGCGTGACGATCGTCGGCGGACGCAACACGGGGGCGGCGGGCAACGACATCTCTGCCACCGGCGCTGGCGGCGTCAGCATCAACTCCGGCGACCGCCAGACCCTGACCCGGGGCGACTGCTACGCCGACAACAACTACATCCACCACATTGCCGCCTTTCAGCGCACCTATAACACCGGGGTGAACCTCTCCGGGGTGGGCAATCGGGCCAGCCACAACCTGATCCACGACTGCTACCACCAGGCCATCCTGATCGGCGGCAATGACCAGGTGGCGGAGTACAACCTCATCCACCACACCAACCTGGGCTCGGAGGACACCGGCGGACTCTACATGTCCTCCCGGGACTTCACCCAGCGCGGCACCGTCATCCGCTACAACGTGTTTCACCATGTCGGGGGCTTCGGCAAGAACAACTCCTCGAGCCCGGTCCGCAACGGCCAGGTAGAGTTCCACTACCCCGGCTTCACCTGGGGAATCTACCTCGATGCGCCCGAGGTGGGCTGCACTGTCTTCGGCAATGTCTTGTACAGCGTCCCGGTCTGCGGTCTGTTCAACCACGAAGGCCGCGACAACCATTGGGAGAACAACATCATCATCGACGCGCCCGCCTTCCAGGCAAGCAGCGGCGGCTATCCCGATCTCGATGAGCAGTCGTACTCCACCCTCAAGACGCTGCGGGAGAAAGGCGGCTACGAGGCCTATCTGCGGCACTACCCGGAGCTGGCCACCTATACCGACGACAAGGCAACCCACCACACCTGCGCCCCCGGCACCTTTGCGCGCAATATCATCTACTACACCGCCGACGGCGGCAAGATGATGCGCGAGCGCAACCGGGCCAGTTGGGGCACCGGCCAACTCGTCTGGACTTTCAACGGCGGTAAGCCCGCCTTCGCCGGCTTCGAGTTCGACTACAACTGCCTGTACGCACCGCCGGAACTGGCGCTGAAGTTCAGCCTCACCCTGCGCCCGGACCCCGCGCGGTTGCTGAACTGGGACGAGTGGCGTCAGCAGGGCAAGGACGGGAATTCGCTACTCGCCGACCCCAAGTTCGTCGACCCGGCCAAGCACGACTACCGCCTGCAACCCGACTCGCCCGCGCTGAAGCTGGGCTTCCAGCCGATCCCCTTTGAGAAGATCGGGCCGTACCCCGACCCGCTGCGGGCCAGTTGGCCCATCGTCGAAGCGCCGGGGGCCGCGGCGCGGGGGGATTTCACCACCCAACGCTTCTTCAAACTCCCCGGACGCGACCCCGTGCCGGCGGTGGAGTTACAGCCGCGCCAGGGCTTGGGCAACGTCGCCGCCAAGCTCACGAGCGGGCAGCCGGTGACGGTGGCGGTCTTCGCCGGCGGCAATCACGCCCAGGGCCTGTGGACGACCGCGGTCGGCCAATGGCTGCAAACCCAGTACCCCGCCGCCAAGCTGACGATCCTCAACGCCTCGATTGACGGCGGCTTCCGCGGTTCGGGGCCGAGCGTCTTTCGTCTTGGCCACGAGGTTCTGAGCCAGCGGCCGGACCTGTTGGTGGTGGACTTCGCCGCCGACGACTTCGAGAGCGATGCGGAAGCTGTGCAAGCCAATGCTGAGGGCATGGTGCGGCAGGCCTGGAAAGCCAACCCCGCCCTGGACCTGCTCTTCGTCTATGCCTTCCGCCTGGACTACGAGGCCGATTACGCCAAGGGGCTCTGCCCAAATGCCGTGGGCGCCTATGAACGAGTGGCCATGCGCTACGGCGTCCCTGCCATCAACCTGGGTCCGCGCGTGGTCCAGATGGCCCGCGAGGGCAAGCTGACTCTCAAGGCGAGCGCGACCGAGGCACAGGCCACGCCGGACGTGCCCGTATTCACCAAGGACGGCGTCTACGTCGGCCCGGCGGGAGTCCAGCTCTACGCGACGATCATTCAGGAGGGCCTGCCGAAGCTGCTGGTCACGGGTAAGCCCCTGCCTCACGCCTTGGCCAAGCCCCTCAATGCCCGCAACCTGGAGGGGGCCATCCAAGTGCCGATCACGCGGGAGATGCTGAGCGGGGAGTGGCAGGAAGTGGCGCCTGCCGAGGTCGCCGGCAGGGATTTCGCCCATCACTTCGAGCGCCTGTGGGTCACGCATACCCCGGGGGCGAAACTCAGCTTCACCTTCACCGGCACCCGGGCGTGGATATTCGACGTCTTTGGGCCGGGGACAGGGCGAGCCAAGGTGACCGTGGACGGGGTCGAGAAGGGGGTGCGCCAACAGGTCGACTCATGGTCGCATTACTACCGCCTGGGCAGCCTGGAGATCGCCTCTGACCTGCCCCCCGGCGAGCATACCGCAGTCATCGAACTCCTGCCCGAGCCACCAGATCGAGCCCTGCCTATCGCCACGGCACAGAAAGCCAAGCACTACAAACCGGCGGATTTCGAGGGAGTGGCACTGCACCTGGGGGCTCTCTGCGTGCTACAGGCCCCCTGAGGCGGGTCCGAGCGGATACCCAATACCGGCCGACGAACCTCCACCGGCGCGCAGGCGCCGACGAGCCGAGGGTTCTGCCAGGGCCTCACTTGCCCGTCCAATCCGACGACCGGGTCGCAGCGACCTGGCGTGGCCGGATCGGGCAGCGGGCGCAGGGCGGATGCGGCCCCGAGCCCTGGTCCAGCAGGCTCCCGACGACGTCCAACACCTCCGACAGCCTCATCACGGTGACGGTGGCGGCCCCGATCTGGCCCCGGCGCTGCCAGCCCCGACGTTCCATCTCTGCCTCGATGAGATCGCCGGATTCTGTCAGCGGGCAGTTGACGGCACGCCAGCCCCAGGTGCGGTGCTCAACCACCCCGCCATCGGCAAGTCTGACCGAATAGCTCTCCGTGCGCCGCCCGAGACAAGGGACGCCCCGCATCATCTCGGCGACGTGCTTGGCCGTCGTCGTCTTGTGCGTCGTCCCGAGGTTGATCTGGAGACCGCCATCCCGCGCCAGTCGGCCCAGCGGCGAGTCCGCGCCCATCGTCAGCGTCAGGTGGTGACCCTCGAGGTAACCCTCGGCAGCGCCTCCCCAGGCGGCGAAGGGATGGGTCGGATCAAGGCTGCGGAAGACGCCCGGCAGGCGCCAGAAAGTATCGGGTATCTTGCCGTTTACCGTGGGTGTCAGGGTCGGGTCGTAGACGCCTGGCCCACCGAGACCGAAAGGCTGCCCATGGTTGAACGAGGGCATCAGGATCGTGCCGGCCGGCGTCACGAGGTCCATGAGCGCTGAGACCACCGTGAGGGCGCCCCCTTCGACCTGGCCGAAAGCACTCAACGAGCTGTGTACCATGACCCGCATGCCGGGGCGGATTCCCAGCGCGGCCAGGCCCGTGCGAATGTCGCTGCCCGTCACGTTGCCCATGCGTTGCCTCCGGCCTTACGGTACGCTGCACGGGCACGATGACAAGGGGTTGCCCGCCGAGATGCGGTGGGCTCCACCGCCGTTTGGTGGAGATGCGGTGGGCTCCACCGCCGCGCCTGATGGAGATGCGGTGGGCTCCACCGCCGCGCCTGAGGCCAGGCGCCTCTCCAAAATGCCCGGTGGAGATGCGGTGGGCTCCACCGCCGCGCCTGAGGCCAGGCGCCTCTCCAAAATGCCCGGTGGAGATGCGGTGGGCTCCACCGCCGCGCCTGAGGCCAGGAGCCTCTCCAAAATGCCCGGTGGAGATGCGGTG
>CAILKC010000761.1 GCA_903834675.1 uncultured Victivallales bacterium
AGGCGCGGCGGTGGCGGCCCACCGCATCTCCAGGGGTTGGGTGGAGAGGCGCCTGGCCTCAGGCGCGGCGGTGGCGGCCCACCGCATCTCCAGGGGTTGGGTGGAGAGGCGCCTGGCCTCAGGCGCGGCGGTGGCGGCCCAGCGCAGCTTCAGTGGTCGTTCAGGGGTTGGCACATTGGGAGACGTCATGAGGACCCTATTCAGGCTGGGAGTTGGTTGCGTCTTGGTGGTGGCTGCGGGCGTTCTGCCTGCCGCCGAAGCGGAAGGAGTGGCCCGCCTGGGCCCCTCCATCCGTGACTTCGGGGTCTTGCCCAGCAACAGTGCCGCGGCCAACCGGGACAATCTGCAGAAGGCCATAGACTGGGCTTCGCCCCGCGGCGCGGCGCTGTTTGTCGAGCCCACCGACACCCCGTATCCCGTCGCCGGCGGCGTGGTTCTGCGCGCCAACGTCTCGCTGCTGGGAGTGCATGGGCCGGTGGGCCGCGGCACCCGCCACCCCGACAAGCCGCAGCCGGTGGGCAGCGTTTTTCGCATCGAAGACGAGCGGAACGCCTTCCTTACCGTCGAGTCCTCCACCCAGGTCCGAGGCATCCAATTCTGGTATCCGAACCAGACCCTCGACGACCCGGCCAAGATCATTCCCTACCCGCCGACGCTCCGCGCCTCGCCCGACAAGGCGGTCTTCGGCGTCACGCTCTCGTGCCTGACCTTCTTCGGCGAGTACTTCGCCATGGACTTCGCCTCGCCCCGGACCTGCGAACAGCTCCTCTTCGAGCACTGCTATGGCTACCCGCTCAGCGGCCGGTTCATCCGCATTGACAAGTGCTACGACATCCCGCGCATCCTGCACTGCCACACCAACCCCGCCAACCAGCGCTGCTTCCGCGGCGACTACGCCAAGGCGGTCATCGATGCGGTCGTGGCGCAGCGGACCTTCGCCTACGACCTGGACCGCACCGACAACGCCCAGGTGGTCGACGCCTTCGCCTTTGGCGCCTGGGGCGGCATCCGCCTGGGGCCGGCGACCTATGGCCAGATGACCAACTTCAACTTCGACTGCGTGGCGGTCGGCATCCTGAAGCAGGGCGATGGCGACTTCAACCGCAACTGGATGATTGCCCAAGGCTCGATTATCGCCAACACCGGCGGCAAGCTGGACGAGATCCACCCGATCATCGTCGAGGGCCGCGGTCACCTGGCCATCAGCAACGTCGAGGCCTTCGCGGGCGGCAATGGCGCCCTGACCTGCATCGGGAAATCGCAGGATTTCCTGCTGGTGCGCGGGACTCAGCGCCTCACCGTCAGCCTGGCCAACTGCCGGATGCGGAACTATGTGGCCGACCACCCGGTGACGCTGCAGAACCCCCAGGCCCTCATCCAGGCCGTCGCCTGCGTCGACAAGGACCTGCAGCCGTTCAACCAGCTGCCGGGTAAATAGCCCGGCCGCACTCGGCCTGCGCGCCCAGTTGCGCTGGATCGACCCAGTAGCGCGCCCCACAGCCAGGACATCTGATCTCGACCTGTTGCGGGTCCATGAGTCTCTCCTTCTCGCAGGCCTCTCCGCCGCGCCAAAGCGCCCCCACGCCAGTTCGCCAGGCTCACGGTTTGCGACAGGGCCGCCCCTCGCGACTCGACCGCAAGCGTGCTTGTTATCTTGAAGCCCTGGTCAACCCACGGCCTGTCCTTGCCCTCGTCGGCAGTTCGGGTATCTTGGCGTTGCCGTCGGGGATCAGGGTTGCGGTCGGGGGTGAACGGACGCCTGAAGAGGGGGCCTGGCGTTACACACCCGTCCCACGGAGAACCCGAAGGCGGTTAGGCGGTTAGGAGATTCATCATGCAAGCCACTCTTCTTGCCGTCGCGCTGCCCCTGCTCTGCGGCGCAGCGCTGGCCCAGGCGCCGTGGCAGCCTGAGGAGTACCCGATCAGCTACTGGGTCGGGCCACCCAGGGAGTTCAACACCCTCGCCGCCTGGCAGACGGTCAAGGACTGCAATTTCACGGTCTGCGGGCAGTATGGCGGCTACTCGCGGGCGGACAACCGCACCCGGCTCGACTTCTGTGCCCAGCTTGGGCTTAAGGCCATGATCGTCGACGGTCGCACGAGCTGGGAAGCGGCCGCATACGAGGGCCATGCCGAGCTCATCAAGAGCCTGGTGGCCGACTACGGCTCGCACCCCGCGACCTACGGCTACTTCATCCTGGACGAACCCAGCGCTGACCGCTTCCCGGCGCTGGCCAAGGTTAGCCAGGAGCTGCAGCGTCAGGACCCCGGGCACCTGCCCTACATCAACCTACTGCCCACCTACGCCTCGCCGACGCAGTTGGGTACCCCCACCTACGCCGAGCACCTGGAGCGCTTCCTCAGCCAGGTCAAGCCGGCGGTGCTGAGCTACGATCACTACGCGCTGCTGAAGGACGGCAGCGACCGGGTGGACTACTTTGAGAACCTCGAACTGATCCGCGACTATGGACGGCGCTACGGCGTGCCGACGTGGAACATCCTCCTCTCGCTGCCCCACCTGAACTATCGTGAGCCGAGCGCCGACGAGATGCGCTGGCAGGTTTACACCTCGCTGGCCTACGGCAGCAAGGGGCTGATGTGGTTTACCTACTGGACCCTGCCGGCGTGGGAGAAGGAGTTCGGCGGCTGCGCCATCGTCAACCCCAAGGGCGAGCCGGCGCGGCTGTACCCGATCGTCAAGCAACTGAATGGCGAGACGCGGGTGTTGGGCAAGACGCTGCTGGGGCTGACCTCCACCGGGGTCTACCACAGCGGCCAGGTTCCCCTGGGCTGCACCCGCCTCGGCGTGGATGCCCTGATCCAACTCCCCGGGGACCTGCCGCTGCTCATCGGCTTCTTTACCGACGCATCGGGCCAACAGTACGCCATGCTGGTCAACCGCGACCATGCCCAACCGGTCGAGGCGACGTTGGCGCTGAAACCGCACGTGACCGGGCTCACGGAGATCCGCGCCGCCGACGGCGCCGAGCAGCCTCTCGCGCTGGCGGCTGGCAAGGCCAAGCTGAGCCTGGAGGCCGGCGGCGGGCGGCTCCTGCGGCTGACTACCGCCTTCGCCTACGCCGAACTGCCGCAACCCCTGACGGCCCTGGATTTCCATTTCAATACCGCGGCTGACCTGGAAGGCTGGGGTGGACTCAACTCGCTGACGCAACCGGTGGTCAAGGACGGAACTCTGACGCTGACCTTCGCCGGTGCGGACCCGTTCCTGGTACGCAGCTTCCTGCGCCTGCGGCCGGACCAGTACTCCAAGATCCGGGTCCGCCTGCGGCTGGAGAGCGGCAATCCTGAGGGGCAGTTCTTCTGGACCAGCAGCGAGGAACCCGGCTTTGCCGACAACAAGTACCTCAGTTTCCCGCTCCAGCCGGACGGCCAGTGGCACGAATACACGATCCCGGTCGGCGAGCACCCCCTCTGGCAGGGCAAGGCCATCCGGGCCATCCGTCTCGATCCGACCACCGGCGGCGCCACCCCGGGCTCCAAGGTCGAGATCGATTGGATCAAGGGGGAGTGAGCTCGGCGTGAGGTCTATCGCCGCCTTGCGGGTTGATGGAGTCGGACGTTTCGGGAACAAGGAGTCCAGAGGATGACGTGCCCAGCCACCGCATCGACCTGCCGGCCGGGGTATTGGCCCTTTGCCCTGGCCTCCTTTCTCACCGCGGCCTGTGCGCAGGCTCAGGAGTGGGGCGGACCCTTCACCCTCGTGCCGGTGAGCGCTCCGGAACTGGTGCTGGAGGCCGTGCTGCCCGGGACGGCCGAAGGCAACCCCGTGTCGATCAACCGACCGACCGGCGCCGAGAACCAGACCTGGGTGATGACCCGTCGCGAGTCGAACGCCTACGCTATCCGTCCGGCCACCAGCTCCAGCCTCGTGCTTGCGGTTGCCGCGGGCGGCACGGACAATGGCACGCTCGTGGTCCTGGAGACCGACGCCGGCAAGCCCTGGCAGCGCTGGACGATCAAGGCCAACCCCAACGGCTCCTTCAGTCTCCTGGCAGTACACGCGCCGACCAAGGGCCTCGACGACCTCGGCGGCGGCAACCAGCCCGGCGCCCGGCAGGATCTGTGGGACTACAACCCGGCCGACGAACACCTGCAGTGGGTGCTCAAGCCCGGGGTCGGCGCCACGCGCCCGGCGGAATTCGCCGCGGCGGGACGATGCCGGGGCCGAGGGGGTCTGCTACGCTCGCGAGGGTCAGATCCTGGTGGCGACCCGCCTCGGCATTCAGATCTGCGCCGACGATGGCCCAACCCAGGTCATTCTGCCCCTGCCCGACCAGCGCCGCGCGCTCGGCCTCTGCCTCGGCGGGGCGGATGGGGATATCCTGTTCGCGTTCTGCGGCGAGACGATCTGGAAGCGCAAGGTGAAACTGCACGCCCTGGGCGCCTTTTCGCCGTGGACCGGAGTCCGCGGTGCCCCACTCTGAGCCGGAGCGCTCGTTACCCAGGACTGTTCCATTCTGGGGTAGGGGCAGCTCTCCAGAGCTGTCCCCAGCGGCAGGTCTGGAGACCCGCCGCTACCTTTCCCGGCACGAGTCGCGCGACTGCCGGTTTTCTCGAAGCCATGCCCGTTGCCGCGCCGGTGGATAGTAGCCGGCGCGACAGCTAAGGTAGCGGTTACCCGTCTTCGGCGACGCCACCGAGAGGGCGCGGCGAAGGGTTCCGAGAAACAACCGGCTGGGGGCTTGCGGCCATGGACATCGCCCGACACCTGGAACGCCATCCGCTCTTCGCTACCTTTACCCTGCAGACGCTGGCCGAAGCCGTTCGGGCCGGCACGCTGGTCTCATACGAGCCTGGCGACCTCTGTGTCCGCCACGAAGAGGCGGGCGAAATCTTCGGGGTGCTGCTCTCCGGTCGCCTCGAGGCGGTGCGCAACTACGCCTCGCCGGAACGCCAGAACCTGGGCTACATCGAAGCCGGCGAGTGCTTTGGCGAGATGTCTCTGTTGACCGGGACCTCGGGGGGAACCGCGGTTGTCGCCCTGACCCCGGCCCAGGCCGTGGTCTTCCTGCAGGAGGCTATCAGCCCACTGCTGGCCCAGAACCGCGAGTCGGTCCAGTTCCTCACCCGCCTGATCACGCGCCGCCTCTCCAAGCCGCAGGAAGGGCCCAAGGCGCCCCGGGCGAAGGCTCAGCGGCTGGCGCTGGGGGCCTTTACGCCGCTGCGGGTACTGGCCCTGAGTTGTCGGCGCAACGACTTGCGCTACTCGTACTTCGACACCACCTCGGAGCAGGCGTTGGCGCGGGGCGAAGTGAGTGGATTGGGTGCGGCTGGCGACGAAGGGGTACACACTCACACCAGCGCCCAGGGCGCCTGGCAGCAAGCGGTCAAGGGCCTCGACCATGAAGCGGCGGTGGCGGCTGCGGTGCGGGCTCTCACGGCGTCGGCCGGGGGTGTACTGGGTTCAATCGCCGAGCTCTCGGTCGTCGGCCATCGCGTCGTCCATGGCGGCGTGCGGTACAACGGTCCGGCCCTGGTCGACGCCGAGGTGAAGCAGGAGATTCGCCGCTTGGCGGACCTGGCGCCGCTCGATAACGAGTACAACCTGCGCGGTATCGAGGCGGGCGAGAAACTCCTGCCCACGGTTCCGCAGGTGGCCGTTTTCGACACCGCATTCCACCTCACCATTCCCCCCGCGGCGCACCGCTATGCTCTGCCGCGCGAATACGCCGACGACCTCGACCTGCGGCGCTATGGCTTCCACGGCATCTCGCACGAAGGCGCGTCTCGAGCCGCGGCCGCGGCGCTGGGGGCGCCGTTCGAGTCGCTGCGGATCATTTCGTGCCACCTGGGCCTGGGCGCCTCGCTCAGCGCCATCGATCACGGTCGGGCCGTGGACAACACCATGGGCTTTACGCCCCTGGAGGGCCTGGTCATGTCGACGCGCTGTGGCGATGTGGATCCCGGGTTGCTGCTGTATCTGTTGCGGCGGGACCAGACGCCGGTGGCGGAGATGACGCGGCGCCTGTTCACCGCCTCGGGCCTGCTGGGGTTGTCCGGCATCTCCGGCGACGTGCTGGAGATCATGGCGGCGGCCGAGTGCGGCGACCCCCGCGCCATGCTGGCCTTGCAGGTGTTCTGCCAACGGGCCCGCAAGTACCTGGCCGCTTTCGTCGGGGTCCTGGGCGGGGTCGACGTCGTCGTCTTCACTGGCGGCGTGGGCGAGAATGCCGCCGGGGCCAGGGCCCGCATCTGTCAGGGCCTGGACTGCATGGGCATTGCCCTCGACGAGGCCCGCAACCGCACCGCCCAGGTCAAACCGGGCGAGGCGGTCGAGGTTTCGTTGCCGCAGTCACGGGCGCATGTGTTCGTGGTCGGCAGTGACGAGGAGCACACGATCGCCTGCAAGACGGTCCAGGCCCTGTCGCACAAGCGCGTCACCGATGTCATCCGCGAGAAGCCGCGCCCCATCCCGATCGGCGTCTCGGCCCATCACCTGCATCTGACCCAGCCTCATGTCGAGGCGCTCTTCGGCCCCGGGCACACCCTCACCTGGCATGCGGATCTGACCCAGCCGGGACAGTACGCCTGCAAAGAACAGGTCAACCTGATCGGTCCCAAGGGCCGCATCGAGCGCGTTCGCGTCCTGGGGCCGGTCCGGCCGGAGAGTCAGGTGGAGATTGCCCGCACCGAGGAGTTCAAGCTCGGTATCGATGCCCCCATCCGCCTCTCGGGCGACCTGGGGGGAACCCCCGGCATTGTGCTGGAGGGACCGACCGGCCAGGTCAAGCTTGACCACGGTGTCATCTGCGCCATGCGCCATATCCACATGTCGCCCACCGACGCCATGGAGTTCGCCCTGCGCGACCATGACGTGGTGCGCATCCGCACCTCGGGCGAGCGCTCCCTGGTGTTCGGCGACGTCGTGGTCCGAGTCCACCCGGACTTTCGCCTGGACATGCACATCGATACCGACGAAGCCAACGCGGCGGAGGTCGGCGTCGGTGCGGTGGGCTACGTGGACTCGATTCAGGCGCGCGCTTCGGGCTGAGCCGCGCCGCGGTCGGCGCGAGTCCGGCGCCTTCCCGGCTCAGTCGAGGCCGACGGCGGGGTCCGGCTCGGTCGTGGTTCGGTCCAGGCCGTACTGCCAGTTCCCCTCATGGGTCGCTTCGAGACGCTCGCCGCCGCGCACGCGGCTCCAGATGCGGGCCACTTCGTCAGACTCATAGGGTCGCCAGATGAACTCGGCGCGCAGACGGCGGGCGCCCATGGCCAGCAGCTCGGGCAGGTGGTGCGACCAGCACAGCGGCAGCGCGTTCACCAGAGTGGTCTGGCCGAGGTCATTGATGGCCAGAAGACGGTCGGCCCGTTTGGATTCAAGGCGCATGCTGCTGGCGCCGCAGGTATCATGATTGCCGCTGCAGCCACCGCGGGCGCTGGAGAAGGCGCACACCGCGGAGATGGCCAGCGGCGTATCCTGGTAGACGATGACGCGGGTTCGCGTCGCCACGCTTGCCAGCAGGCCAGCCAGGTTCTCCCGGCCGTCCTCCGGCGAGCCGGTCACCCAACCAAAGCCCAGTCCCGCCAAGGTGGTAGCGGCGAGCCGGTTGAGCACATAGAGAGGCCAACCGGCCGCCAGATCGAGCGGCCCGCTGAGGTCCAGGTAGGAGAGTCCGGCCAGGTTCGACACTTCCCAACGCTGCTGCCCGGCGTCCTGCAAACGCTTGAGGCGCGGCCGCAGGATGGCGGCCAGCCGGGGCCGGATCACCGCGGGTAACGCCAGGCGCAGGCGGTCCTTGCCGACGCGGGCGGTCAGGGCGGCAATCGCGGGCTCGACCTCGGCGTCCGTCAGACGATGGAGGTACAGCGTGATCTCGGCCGCCGCCTCGAGCTCGCGGTCGGCCAGGCCCGCCAGGAATTCGGGCCGGTCCACCGCGATCTCCCAGGCCACGGGGGGCTCAGTATCCCGCCGGGGGACGGCCCCGCCCGACGCCAGTACCAGCGCCTGAGCAGCATGCTCGCGCAGATGCGCCTCCAGCGCCTCATCGAGAGCCGTCACCACCCGACGGCGCAGGTCGTTGAAGTCCGCCATGCGCGCAAAGCGGCCCTCCGGGTTCGAGACGACCACAGCCCCGCAGGCGAAGACGGTGCCGCCGAGCTTCTGAAAAGCCTGCCGGGCGATCTCCAACACCGCCGCGGGATCGCGCGCTGCCTCACCCGGGGCCGCGGCGGGGATTTCGGCGGTGACGGTCAGCCCGCGCTCCGGGCCCAGCCGTACCGTCGCCGTCGCGGTCCAGGCGCTCGGCAGGCGCGCCACAAGGAAGTCCGTCGGCAGATGCATCCCATAGGCTCCCGGACGCGGAACCGACCAGCGATACGAGCGTTTCACCGCCTGCGACGAGCCGCAGTAAACCGTGGCCCCGACCGGCAGGTGCGGATGCCGTGGGGGCAATGGCACCGCCACCCGCGTGCCGGGTTTGGCCTCGAAAACGCTGCGCCCATCGGGCTTGCCATGCGCCGGGCAGAGACGAATCTCCTCGACGCCGAATCCAAAGGGCTTCTCGCGCTCCGGCAGATCCAGTTGCAGCCCATCGAAGCGCTCCAGCGTGCGTTCACGGACGGTGAAGACGAGCCATTCCGGGTCGCCCTGCAAGACCGTGTCGACAGTGCCCATCGGCGCGCCGCGATGGCCCACCGTAGCCGGGTCCGTCACGCCGCGCTCGCGCGTCGTCTTAACGTGGAACGGCGTCCACGGCCGACTGAAAACGGTCTTCACATCGTGTTCCAGGCTACGGCGTTCGGCGTCGGTCAAGGTCCCATCCAGGAGGGCGCGGTAGTAGCGCGTGACCGTGGCCACATACAGCGGGCTCTTCTTGCGCCCCTCGATCTTGAGCGAGTGTACGCCGGCCTGGCGCAACCCCGGCAGGGCCTCGGCCAAAGCCAGGTCCTTCATCGACATCAGGGCCAGGCTATTCTGCCCATCGTCGACGCGGAACGCATTGCGGCAGAGGTACGAACAGCAGCCGCGGTTACCGCTGACTCCGCGCAGGTGCGAACTCAGCAAGCACAGTCCGCTGTAGGCATAGCACAGCGCCCCGTGCAGAAAGACTTCCACCTCGAGATCGGGCAGGGCCGCCACCTCGGCGATCTCCGCTACATTCAACTCGCGCGCCAGAACCACACGGCGGAGGCCGAGGCGTCCAAGCTGCGCCGCGCCCGCCGCGCTGTGGATGGCCATCTGCGTGCTGGCATGCAGGCGCAGGGCGGGAACCTGCTCGCGGGCCAACCGGCAGAGACCGAGATCCTGCACGATCAGGGCGTCGATGGCGGTCAACTCCAACTGCGCCAGCAGCTCGGCCACCGCGGGAAGCTCGTGCTCCAGCAGGACCGTGTTAAGGGTGACATAGACCCTGCGGGCCGGGCTGAAAGCGCTGTGGGCGTAGTCCGCCAACTCGGCGACTTCGCCCAGGTCAAAATTGGCGGCATCGGCCCGGGCACTGAAGCGCTTCAGGCCCAGGTAGACGGCGTCGGCGCCGTGCTGGAAGGCGGCATAGCCGGCCTCCAAGCTGCCGGCGGGCGCCAGTAATTCAGGCTGTCCAGTGGGTAGCATGGCGTGTGTTGCGGCACCTTAGTAACAGCCTCGTGGCCGTCTGCGAAACGAGTATGAACTGCCGTGCAGACGGGGATCCGGGCGGGGTGTTGACGGCAAAGGTAATGTCGTGCGCCGAGCGCCGGTCTGCAAACCCTTGCGGCGAGTCGGGCCGGGCGCTAGATTCCAGCCCCGGCGGGCGGCAGGCGGGGGAGCGCCAGAGCTGACCGGGTAGTCGCGGTACTGGCGGCCTGGAACCACCTATGAGCACAAGCGATCACGTACTGGCCTTGGATAGCGGCGGCAGCAAGACGGTATGCCTGCTGGCCCGCGCGGATGGCGCCGTGCTGGCCGCGGCCCGCGGGCGCGGCGCGGCGGCCACCACGGAGGTCCCCGGCGCCGCGCTGGAAGCGCTGACGCCCGTGGTCACCGAGGCCCTCCGCGCCCTGCCGACTGACGGGCGCCTGGTCGGTGTCTACGCCTGCCTGGGCGGCCTGAACCGCGTCGCCGTGAGCACGGCACTGCAACACCTCTGCGGCAGCGCGCCGGTGGCCGTCGTGAGGGAATCCGCCGGCGAGGTGGTCTACTGCTGTGCGCCGTACTGGGGTTTTGACCTGGCGATCATGGCCGGAACCGGCTCCATCGCCCTGGGAATCAATGACGCGGGCGAGCGCCGGGTCTGCGGTGGCTGGGGGCCGCTGGTGCATGACCGCGGCAGCGGCTATGACATCGGCAGACAGGCCTTGCAGGCCCTGGCTGAAACCCTCGACTACCGCGGCCCGGCCACGCTGCTGCTGCCGGCCATCTGCCGGAAGCCGCCGTTTGTCGAGAGCTGGCCGCAGGATGAGCTTCTCGACCAGGCCCCCGCCGACCTCACCTATGAGCAGCGCCTGGCCCTCAAAGAGGCTATCAAGCAGGCCTACCCGCGCCTGGACCGCAGCACGGTGGCCGGCTTGTTTCCCGTGGTTGCCGACTGCGCCCGTCGCGGCGATGTCCTGGCCCTCGGCCTCCTGCGCGAGGCCGCCGCGGCCCTGGCCGCCATGGTCTGCGCTCTGGCGCGCGAGCTGCGGCTGGCGCAGCCCCGTATCGTCGCGCTGGGCGGGGTATTCGCCAGCCGCGAGCCGATGCTCAGCCTGTTCACCGCGGCGATGCACGGTTCCTGCCCAGGGGCCGTTGTGACGCCGAGCGACTTCTCGCTCATTCGTGGCGCGGTTGTGGTCGCCTTGCAGCGGGCCGGGCTGCCGGTGGATACGGGGCTTGTCGAGCGCGTGCGGGCCACCGCGGCACGCGTCCTGTAAGAGCGCAGGTCAGCTCCGTAGGGGGTGACGACTCAGGGTTCAGGGTTCAGGAAACGGCGAGACGGGGAAACGGCGAGACGGGGAAACGGCGAGTCGGGGAAACGGCGAGACGGCGGAGAGACAAACGGGGTTCAGGGTTC
>CAILKC010000762.1 GCA_903834675.1 uncultured Victivallales bacterium
CTCTTACGACATGGTTGGCGTCCAAGGCCGGATGGAACGCGGCCTGTACGACCACGAAGAGCTGGCGCGCGCCGTCGCTTTCATGAAGACATTCAAGATGGACTTCGGCGTCGGTAAGCGCCCCTGGAGCAACGAGAAGCTGCTGGAGGACTGCTGCAAGATGGCGCTGATCGTGCGCGATCTCATGGTCGGCAATGCCAAACTGGCCGACGCCGCCCTCGGCAAGAAGCAGGGCTTCAAGGCCGATGTCGAATTCGCCCAGGGCTGCAATGCCATCGCCGCCGGCACTCAGGGCCAGCGCCAGTGGACCGACCTCTACCCCAATTACGACCTGGTCGAGTCTGTCCTCTGCGGCTCCTTCGACTGGAATGGCTACCGGGCGCCCTACGTCGTCGCCACCGAGAATGACTCCAAGAATGCCATCGGTATGTTGACGGCCTACCTGCTCACCGGCATGCCGCAACTCTTTGCCGATATCCGTACCAACTGGACCCCTGCCTCGATCAAGAAGGCCACCGGCATCGACGTCTCCAAGAAGGTCCCCGGCGGCATCATCGACAAACGCAACTCCGGCGCCGGGGCGCTGGATTACGCCCTCGATGTCCCCGGCCTGGTCAAGGGCTCGGCCACGATGAGCATGCAGGAAGTCGCCGCTGCCATTGCGGCTGACCCGAAGCTGCAGAAGAAACTCATCGACAAGGCCATCGCCGGAACCACCTACATGGCCGCCAATCTCGAGTACTTCCCCGGTGATGGCCTCTCCAGCCACTACCGTACCCCCGGCGGCGTGCCCATGACCGCTTACCGCTTCAATGCCGTCGGCGACCTCCTGACCTGCTCCGTGGTCGAGGGCGAGACGGTCGACCTGCCCGTGGCCGTGGCCGATCACATCAGCCGGGTCACCGATAAGACCTGGCCGGAATCCTACTGGACCCCGCGCGGCATGAGCTCCTTCGAGTACATGAACCGCATCGGCCCCAACCACGATGCCAACAGCTTCGGCCTCATCGGCGCCGATATGGTCACCCTCTGCGCCATGCTGCGCATCCCGGTCGACATGCATAACGTCGACGCGGCGGACCTCTTCCGGCCCACCCTCTGGGACCGCTTCGGTGGCGACGATTTCCGCGCCTGCGCCGCCCTCGGCCCGCTCTACGCCTGAAGCGCCTGAGGTAGGGCCGAGGGGTTGCAGGCTTGGAGGGCGACGTCCGAGTGCCAGCAGGCGCTCGGACGTCGTAGCGGGCTTCAGCCCTGGACGGCTTGCCGCAGCGCCTGGTCGAGATCAGCGGTGATGTCGCGGACGTCTTCCAACCCGACCGAGATGCGCACGAAGTCAGGCGTGACCCCCGCGGCGAGCTGTTCGGCGGCACTGAGCTGCTGGTGCGTCGTGCTGGCCGGATGGATGACCAGGGTCTTGGCGTCGAGGACGTTGGCCAGGTGCGAACAGAGCTTCACCGCATTGATGAAGCGCTTGCCGGCCTCGATCCCGCCCTTGATGCCAAAGCCGAACACGGCGCCCGGCCCGAGCGGCATCAGGCGCTTGGCCCGTTCGTGGTCCGGATGGGTCGGCAGGCCGGGGTAGTTCACCCAGGCGACCTCTGGCCGCCGACTGAGGAACTCCGCCACGGCCTGGGCATTGGCGCCGTGGGCGCGGGCCCGCAGGGGCAGCGTTTCGAGCCCCTGCAAAAAGAGGAAGGCGTTGAAGGGCGACAGGCAGGCGCCCATGTCGCGCAATAGCCCGGTACGGACCTTCAGGACAAAGGCCAATCCCGGCGCCACTGCCTTCGCATGACCGCCGAAAGCATCCCAGAAGTTCACCCCGTGGTAGGACGGGTCCGGCTCGCTGATCTCAGGGAAGCGCCCGCCCGCCTTCCAGTTGAAATCGCCTTTCTCGACGATGGCGCCGCCAATCGAGGTGCCGTGTCCGCCGATCATCTTGGTGAGCGAGTACACCAGCAGGTCAGCGCCCTGCTCGAAGGGGTTGAACAGCGGCGGCGGAGAGACGGTGTTGTCAAGGATCAGCGGCAGGCCGTGGTCGTGCGCTACCTTCGCGATGGCGGCCATGTCGTCGATGTTGCAGCGCGGATTGCCGATGCTCTCGGTGAACAGCAGGCGGGTCTTGCCATCAATGGCTTTGGCGAAGTTTTCCGGCTTCGAGGAGTCGACGAAGCGGGCCTCGATGCCGAAGCGTTTGAGAGTGTGGGAGAAGAGGGTGTAGGTACCGCCGTAAAGATTGCTACCGGTGACGAAATTCTGGCCGGCCGAGGTGATATTCAGGATGGCGCAGGTGATGGCGGCCATGCCCGAAGCGGTGGCCACGGCGCCGCTGCCGCCGTGCAGGGCGGCGAGGCGCTTCTCAAGCACGTCGGTGGTGGGATTCATCAGCCGGGTGTAGATGTTGCCGAAGGCACGCAGGGCAAACAGGTCCGCGGCGTGGTCCGAGTCCTTGAAAACATAGGAGGTCGTCTGGTAGATCGGTACGGCCCGCGACAGGGTCTGCGAGTCAGGAACCTGTCCGGCGTGCAGGGCCAGAGTGTCGATGTGCGCGCTATCCATGGGTGGCAATTCTCCTTGTTGAGGGGTGGTCAACGCTACGTCCAAAGCTTAGATGCTGTACTCGGAAGTTCGATCGCCCCGCAGATGCCGGTGGCGCTCAACCAGGTCCTGCAGGCAGATGCCGTCGAGGATGGCGCGAATCTTCGCCGTGACCTCCATCCAGACTTCACGCGCCACGCAGTCGGTGCTGCGTCGGCAGGTGGTCGGCGAGGCGGTACAGTCAACCAAGGCCAGGTCGCCCTCGAGAGCCGTCAGGATGTCGCCCAAGGTCAAGCTCTCTGGCGCCCGGGCCAGACGATAGCCGCCGTGGGCCCCCGGAGCCGCGTGAATGTAGCCGGCATCCTTCAACCCGCGGGCAATCTGCCAAAGATACTTCTCGGAGATGTCCTCAGCGGCGGCGATCTCCTTCAATGTGCATACGGCGTCCTGCCCGGCCAGCGCCAGACGGATCATAAAACGAGTGCCGTAACGGCCCTTAGTGGATAGTTTCATGGCGCGCCCTATGTTTTCCATGGAGTTCATGGAAAATAGCGGAGGGGAGCGTGTCTGTCAAGCGCCTGCCGTTGAGCGACAGGGGGTGAAGGGATGGACCTACGTGCGCGGATTCGAGAGTTGTGCCGGCAGCGCGACGCGCTGATCTTGGCGCACACCTACCAGCCGGGCGAGATTCAGGATCTGGCGGATTTCGTGGGGGATTCGTACGGGCTGAGCCGAAAGGCAGCAGGCGTGCAGGCGGCGGTGATCGTGTTCTGCGGGGTACGTTTCATGGCCGAGACGGCCGCGATTCTGAATCCTGAGCGGACGGTGCTGCTGCCGGCGGCCGACGCGGGCTGTCCGATGGCGGATATGATCAGTGCGGAGCAGGTGCGGGCGTTGAAGGCGCAGCACCCAGGGGCGCCGGTGGTATGCTACGTCAACACGACGGCAGCGGTCAAAGCGGAGTGTACCGTCTGTTGCACCTCGTCGAATGCGGTAAAGATCGTGCAGTCGCTCGGAGAGCAGTCCGAGATTCTGTTTGTGCCAGACCAGTACCTGGGGCGCTTCGTGGAGCGCAAGCTGGGGCGCAAGCTGGTGTTGTGGGAAGGATTCTGCCCCACGCACGCCATGTTGCGACGGGAGACCGTGCAGCGGGTGCGCGCCGAGTACCCCGACGCCGAGTTGATGGTGCATCCTGAGTGTCTTCCCGAGGTCCAGGACCTCGCCGACCACGTGCTCTCCACCGGGCAGATGTGCGAGCTGGTCAAGACCACCGCCTGCCGCCGCTTCCTGGTCGGGACCGAGGTCGGGATCCTGCACACACTGGGCAAGATCGCACCGCAGATCGAGTTCATTCACGTGACCCCCTTTCTGCGCTGCCCAAATATGAAGAAGATCACGCGGGAGGGGATCGTGCGGTCTTTGGAGACGCTGGAACCACGGGTGACGGTGCCGCCGGAGGTTGCAGCGGCGGCCCGGCGGGCGATTGAGCGAATGCTCGAGATTGCCGGCGCCGGCGGCTGAGTTCGCCGCCTCAGCGGCTTCCAGGCTGAGGACACTCCTGGCCCACGAAGAACCAGAAGGCCGTAGAGGTCTAGGTTGTTAGGCCAGGAAGAAAATCATGCAGAACAAACCTAAAGCAGTTGCGCTCTTCTGTGGTGCAGGCGGTCTCTCGCTGGGATTCAAGCGGGCTGGCTTTGACATCCTGTTTGCCACGGACTTGGATCATGACGCTATCGCCACTTACCGCACGCACGCAGCAAATACAGACGTACGAGAAGGAGATATTAGAGATCTCAATCCAGCAAGCCTTCCCAAGGGTGTAGATATTCTGCTGGGCGGGCCACCCTGCCAAGGGTTCAGCAGCGCTGGGCAAAAGTTCTGGGACGATTCCAGAAACAAACTTCTAACCGAATACGTACGGGTGCTTAACGCCCTTCGACCGAAATGGTTTCTGATGGAAAATGTCGAGGGTCTTCTAACGGCATGGGATGGCCAGTACATTAGCGAGACAGTTAAAGCTTTTCTCTCGCTCGGATATAATGTTTCCCTAGAGAAAGTCTATGCCCACGCATACGGAGTACCACAAAGAAGAAAGCGCGCGATCATTGTTGGTAATAGACTTGGACATATATTTAAATTTCCTCCGCATAACCACCATATCAGTGGCTCAATATTTCGAAAATCAGAAGCCACCTTTAACGAAGCAACATCAGACCTTCCAGTGGCACATATAGATCGGTCACATTTTGCACAATACGCACGCGATCCACAGAACGAACTGCAAGCATGGCTTCGTACCGATCAAAAGATCGTTTCGCAGCATTTCTACTTCGAGCAGGGCGAAGAGCAGCAAAGACGAATTGAAATGCTACAACCCGGACAGACGATGAAAGATTTGCCGGACGATCTCCAGCATGACTCATTCAAGAAGCGTGCAAACCGGCGCGTGTGCGATGGAACACCCACTGAAAGAAGGGGTGGCGCTCCCTCAGGAATCAAGCGACTTATCGCTGATGAGCCCAGCCTAACCATAACTGGCGCGGCCATGCGAGAATTCATTCATCCCTTGGAGAATCGCCCTCTGTCTCTCAGAGAATGCGCCCGTCTGCAGACCTTTCCGGACGACTTTATTTTCGCAGGCGTGCCATCCTCGTGCCTTCAGCAGATCGCAAATGCAGTGCCGCCGCTTCTGGCAGAAGTCATAGCGAGACACATTGCAGAGGAATACGGCTTTGGCGTAGTCTATGAACCCAAGCGGCCTCACTTCCAGTTTTCCCTAACACAGTCAAATGGAATGAGCCCTGCTCTCAAGAAAACAGAAGCCATATTAAGAGCATTTATCGATGATGAAGCTAAACAGTTGTTGCTGTTTGAGGAAACGAGGAGATATGTACTATCATGATTTCGACTGAGCTCAAGAGCCATTTTGCAAAAGTTCGTGTTCTCGGCCAAGGAGCAGATCGCATATCGCTTTCAGCAGGTGAGATTGCATGGTTGCTCTACCTAACCGCAACCGACCTTGGCCTCAAACCATGTATTTCTGCGCTTAGTATCTCCAAGAAGCAGGTGCCGAAATTTTACGACCTACAAATACCACTCATTTTGCCAGACTCTTGGAACACCCTCACCACAGATCAATTGCTAGCCGCATTTGACGGTATGATTCATCAGGAAGCCGATGTCAGGTTATACTTCAGCAACTTGTGTGAAATTCTTAAAAGGCGTATCAAATATCAACGCATTCTGTCGAGACAACCGAAGCCGACAATGGATCAAATTGGCCCTCGCAGTCTTCTTGAATACGGAATCATGCCCACGAATCTTCTGGGAGCATGGTTAATGTGGCGTAAATGGATTTTTGACATCGATAATCGGAGCGGGCAGGAGACCGGCTATCTCTTCGAACCCGTGCTTGCATCTTGCATGGGTGGAACGACCGTCGGATCACGAAACTCTCCTGTCAAACGGGTGAATGAGAGCGGAATACAAACGGCGGATGGTCGCCAAATTGACTGTTTGGATGTAGATGCGAAGATTGCCTACGAGTTCAAACTGCGCGTTACCATTGCGGCAAGCGGTCAGGGACGCTTTGCGGAAGAGTTGTCATTTCCGGTTGAGTGCAAAGCGGCTGGGCTAACTCCCGTACTTATCGTACTCGATCCAACCCCATCCGCACGGTTAGCGGAATTGCAGAGGGCATTTGAGGCCAACGGAGGCCAAGTTCATGTCAAAGATGCATGGGCTTTTGTTAAGCAGAAGGCCGGAGCATGCATGAGCAAGTTCATTGAGAACTACTTGCGGCCAGTTCTACTGCAAATGGTGGCCTTCGATGACATCATCCCCGATGCGCTCACTATGACTTGGAATAGGGGCGACATCACTTTGAGCACAAAGAAAGAGACCTTCCGCATTCAGAGAGACGAGGAAGAAGGCGAACAAGAGGCTTCCGCCGACGCTCCTGTGTCGCGCGGCTGAGCGTTGGCGTTGAATCCAACCGCCTCCAACCTAGACACCTAACCGCCTTGGCGTCCGGCGGGACGCCGGTGAGACGAGGAGTGTAGTCCATGGCAAAGCTATCAACCGTCGCGGGTTCCCTGGATCTCTATGGCGTCCTGGCCGAGCGCGAGCAACTGCTGGCCAAGACCCGCCTGCCGCGCTTTGCGCCGTGGTGGGAGCGTTTCCTGGCCGACTGCCGCCAAGCAGAGACGCCCGCCCTGCCCCCGGCAGCTCAGGTCAACGAGCGCCACGCCGCGGTGAGTGCTCTGCTGGGCCGGGCCGAGCAGGTCGCCTTCGCCGCCGCCTTGACCCAGGACGAGGGCCTGGGACAGCGCGCCGCGGCGTTGTTGCTGGCCGGACTGGCCGATGAGCAACCGTGGATGGGGCCCGAGCACCATCTGCATTACCCCGAACTGAATGCCGATCTCATGGTCGCGGAGCGCTCCAAGCGGGTGGCCGCCGCGCTCTCCTGGGCCGGGGCCTGGCTGTCGCCGACCGCGCGGCAGGCCGCGGTGCAGGCCCTGCACGATCGCGGCGGGGCCGTGATCTTCACCGACGCCGGCCGGGGCGCCTGGTGGTCGAATGGCTACAACTCGAACTGGACCGCCGTGCTTAACACGGGCATGGGACTGGCCGCTCTCGCGGTTGCCGAGGAGTATCCCGCCGCCGCGCAGGCCTGGTTGCAGCGCGCGGTGCAGGTATCGGAGGCCATGCTTGATCTGGCGGCCGAGGAGGGGGCTGGCATCGAGGGTATCGGCTACTGGGTCTACTGCTTCAGCAGCCTCTTTGACCTGGCTGATGCCCTGCGCGCTCGCGGCGATGGCCGCCTCTTGGCGCATCCCTGCTGGCGCCGGTCGGTCGAGTTTCCCTTGTACCAGACCTTGCCCGATCTCTCGGGCTGGATCAACTTTGGCGATTGCGGTTACCCGGGCTTGGGCGGCAGCGCGCTGTTCTATGGGTTAGCGGCGCGTTTGGGTGACCGGCGGGCGCAGTGGTTGGCCAACCGCATCACGGGGGAACCGCCGACGAGCCGGGTCGGCTGGCGTGATCTGCTGCTGTGCGATCCGACGGTGCCCGAGCAGGGCCCCGAGGCCATGCCGACGACCCGCCTTTTCGCCAGCGCGCACCTGGCCGCACTGCGCTCAGACTGGTCTGACGACGCGGTCCAGTTCGTCCTCAAGGGCGGCTCCAATGCCTGGTCGCATTGTCACCTGGACCTCAATAGCTTCGTGCTCAACGTCGGCGGCGAACGCCTGGCGGTTGACCCCGGGCCGTGGCCCTATACCGAGCACTATTGGACCAGCATCGAGCCGCCTCTCTCCACGGCCTGGCACAATACCCTGACCGTCGACGGCGCCGATCAGCGCCAGCCACCGCGGTACCGGATGAACTACGACCTCGAGGAGAGCGGCGACGCTTGGTCCCGCCTGAGTAACCTTGCCGACGATGGCCTCTGCGCCACGGTCGAGGGCGACGCCAGCGCGGCCTATGGCGACACCCTGGAGCGCTTCGTGCGGCGGGTGCATTTTCGCCGGCCGGGGCTGTTTGTGATCGTTGACGAGGTGCGCCTGCGCCCGACCCGGGTGCAACGCCACCTGCAGTGGTTGCTGCATAGCGTGCTGCCGCTGGAACCCACCGCGGCTGGTGGCGTCGTGATCCGCGGCGTGCGCCACGACCTCTGGGTCACGCCGGTGCTGCCGCTGGGCTGTCGCTCCAAGCTGCTTCCCGACCGCTGCGGCCCGCCGGGGAGCGCGAAGCCGCCCGTGCATGCCTGGGCACTCCGCTCACCCTGGCACCACATCTGGAACGTCGCGCCCAGCCGCTCACCCTACCCGCAGTGGGACCCGCGCGGCTCTCCCGGCCTATACGGCACCGAACTCCGCTTTGCGGTCGTGCTGGAGGTGACCGCCGCCGGAGCGAACACCGCCTGGAGCCCCTGCCTCAGCGCGGATGGCAAGACGTTGCGGATGAGCCCTGCCGACAACCCCGGCGCGGCTTGGTCCGTACCCGTCCAGAGCTGAACGACCTGCCGTGTTGTAAGAATCTTATCGTGTCCTATATTGAACCCATTTGTCAACCTGGCCGGACTTACATTCTTGAGTGGCGGGGTTACCCCGGGATGGCTCATCGCCGCGGCGCGGCGTCCGTCCCGTCGGCCCCCGGCTCCGGCTACAGAAGAGAGACCATCAGATGGCCAAAGGAAAGCTTCGCGTCGGGGTGATTGGGTGCGGTCGCATCGCGCCGTTCCACGGTATGCCGGCCGCCGCGCAGGAAGGCGTTACGCTGCGGGCCTGCTGCGACCTCCGCAAAGAGCGTGCTGAAGATCGCGCCCGCATCTTCAAGTGCAAAGGCATCTACACCGACTACCGGGAGATGATTCGGGCCGAGAAGCTGAACGTGGTGCATATCTGCCTGCCGCACTATCTGCACCCGCCCGTCGCCATCGAGGCGATGAAGATGGGTTGTCACGTGCTGACCGAGAAGCCGATGGCTATCCGGCTGGAAGACGCGCAGGCCATGATCGACTGCGCTGACGCGACCGGGATGAAGCTGGGGGTGATCTTCCAGAACCGCTATAACGCCGGCTCTGTCCTGATCAAGAACGCGCTGGCTCACGGCGGCATCGGGCGCATCCTGGCTGCCAAGGCCACGCTGACCTGGTACCGTCCGCCGGCGTACTATGCGGGCAGTGACTGGAAGGGCACCTGGGAGAGAGAAGGCGGCGGGGTGATCATCGACCAGGCCATCCACACCTTCGACCTGCTGCGCTGGTTCGTCGGCGACGAGTTGGCCTACGTTGACACGCACATCGCCAACCGCGAGCACCCGACGATCGAAGTCGAGGATGTCGCCGATGGCGTTCTCGGGTTCCGCAACGGCGTGTGCGCCGCGTTCTGGGCCAACAACTACTACAGTCACGACGCGACCGTCGAGCTCGACATCGCCTGCGAGTCTGGTTCCATCAAGATGATCGGCGAGGAAGGGCGCGTGTCTTACCACGATGGCCGTGAGTTCATTGCCCGGCCCAATCCGGCGGAGAGCTTCGACTACGGGGGTGGGCCGTCCTACTGGGGCGCCAGCCACGTCAAACAGATCGACCAGTTCTACGACGCGCTGGCCGCCGGCGAGACGCCCGAAATCGATGGCCGTGAGGCCTACAAGACGCAGCAGATGGTCTGCGCCATGTATGCTTCGGGCAAGACGGGCAAACGCATCACCTTCTGAGGTCAGACACCCTGCCCTGGACCCTTTCGCCCCTGGCGGCGGTGCCGCCAGCTTGGGCCATGGGGTCTGGGGTTGATCATTGCCTGCCGACCGGCCCGCGTGAAGCTCCTCGTTTTTTCGACCTGTGCAATACGAGAGTCCGTCTGAAGCGCTGAAGGCGCGTTGCCATACCAGCCCAGGGCAACGCCCTGGGAATAAGATGGTTATGGGTTTGAGCCCTGTAGGGGCGAGCCATCTGCCCTACCTTCGCACCGAGGTCGCATGGTCCGCCCCTTCAGGGCTCAATCTTCGCTGTGGACGGGTACCCAGGGCGTTGCCCTGGGCGCCCGAAACGCCCCCTTGGGGCTGAATACC
>CAILKC010000763.1 GCA_903834675.1 uncultured Victivallales bacterium
ATGGAGGTGTGCGCCAATGGGTCTGCCAGCCGCCAGAATGGGTGATTACCATCTCTGCCCGATGGTAACTCCGGGCACGCCACCGATCCCCCACGTGGGGGGGCCGATTGTGGGGCCTTGTGTTCCCACCGTCCTCATCGGGAAGAAGCCCGCTGCGGTGGTGTCCGACATGTGTGTGTGCGTTGGGCCCCCGGACTCCATTGTCAAAGGCTCGCTTGGGGTGATGATCGGAAAGAAGGCTGCGGTACGGGTCTCCGACCTGACGGCACACGGTGGGCAGATCGTGGTCGGGCAGCCCAACGTTCTTATCGGCGACATCAAGACACCAACCGTCACGATCCCGCCCCCCGTGCCGCCCTATCTGGAGCAGATGAAATTAGGAGGGGCAATGATCGGAAGCGGAGCTCAGGCTGCCCTCCAAGGTCCCCCTGAGGGCAGCTCCGGTGCAGGGTCACAATCGAACGCCAAGAGCGCGTCGAGTGGCTCAGCGCGCCCTGGACGTCAGGAAACCTTGGCGCAGTCCACAAAGCGCGGCGTAGAGGGTGGAGCCGCGGCATCGCAGGCGCACTCTCCCCAAGCGTTGACGATGATTGCCGCTGCCTGCACGGGTGCGCCGTTCATGCAGAACTGCGCTCCCTCGGCGGCCAGGGCGGCTACACGCTCCACCCGCCCTGCTCCTGGCGGGAGTCCGGTACCCCTCGGCCCTGGCACGCTCCGCGGCGCCGACGGTGGCGGCTCATCCACCCAGGCTGCCGCCTCCCGCGCCCTCACATGTGAGCTTCAGGGGATCACCTTGACGTGCCGCCACCACACGCGCTCCCTCGGCCCTGATGACATCCTTGAAGTCGTGGCGCCCTCCGGGGTCGGGGATTCTCTCACACTGAGGGGGATCCTCAACGGCAGCGGGTGCGGCAAGCATCCCGAATGGCATATGTCAGGTCCCGACTTGGACAAACGCGAGGTCGGGCTCACCGCGACCATGCCCGTGCCAGGCTGGGATAGTCTTCCCCTGATGAAGGACGACGACCGTCCCCGCGAGTACATACTGCGCTGCACTGCCTGCTCTGGGAACAGCAGGTCCGTCACCATCCGCGCCTATCCTGGCACCAAGGGCACGGTGAGCTACAAGCACTACAAGGATAAGGAAGGCAAGACCCATCACGACATCATGGCGTCGTCGACAACGGGCGGCGCACTTGACTTGTCGAAACTCACCGACGCCTTGAAACTCCTCAATGGTCTTTACCATAGAGGGTTCAGCGCTCTCGTCGGCAAGGAGAAGAAAGAGCAAGAGCCTTTCAGTTTCCTGCATGGGAGCATCGAGTTCACAAACCTATGGGAGGAGGACGAAAGCGACTGGCGTTGCTGGTGGACATGGACGGTTGATGCCGGGCTCGATCCGTTGATCGGTGTCGAGACGCAGAAGATCCATTTCCTCGGCGGCGGGTTGCCAGGCTACCTCGCAGGCTATGGTTCCGCTGGCTTCTACGTGTCCTTTGACGGGGGCATCTCTCTGACACTCTCCGGGGGGCGAACCGCGCAAGGCGGCAAGGCGGAGATGAACCTGAACCTGCGTGGCAGCGTCGGAATGCAGGTGGGCGCTGATATCAATCTGTTGAAGGACGTTGTGGCTGCAGACGCCAATGGCAGGGCCGCGGTCACGGCCCGAGTCCACGATCCCTCCTATGATGCGGCAAGCAAGGCCATCATGGTTTTCTTGGGCCTCAACTTTGATGGACTTGATGTGGAGTATGCGTTCACGCTGCTTTGCGGCGTGATCAAGATCCACAAGACCTGGACCATAATCGAGGAAGAAGACCTTGTCTCGGACCGGCAAGTGGAATTCCTGCGGCTGGGCGGCTCGCAGTAGTTTGGGGTTCGCGCACTCTAAGGTCAACAGAAGAAGGGGCAGCGGCTCTGCCGTTGTGCCTGCGGCCCGAAAGCCGTGACGTGATCGATTCCTTCTTGTTCGCCCACGACACGAGGACTGTTCGACATGCCCAACCCCAAATTCATCCTTGACATCGCCAGCATCGGCGTCGCCTCCGAGCTGTTCCTTAATGACATGCTTGTCTTCCGTGACCCGCAAGGGCGCGGACGGACCCTGTCCACCTTCTATAATCCGTTGGCTGTCGATGGGGTCAACACGGTTCGGCTGCGGGCCACGGGCTTCGGCTCGGACCCCAACAGTGTGCGCTCGTTCTCTGTCGAGGTGAAGGACGGCGGCCAGCAACAGGTGTACTCCTTCCGTAATCGCGCCGTAGAGGCTGGCCAGGTCGTCCAAGACACCGGCCAGTTCTCGCTGCCCTTTCCCCAAGGCAAGTGGCGCTGGCTAAGTGCTCCTAACATCAAAATGGACACCGAGATGCGGCGCGCCATATGGAGCGAGGTAGAGACGGTTCATGCCGCGCTTGCAGGGCGAGACTTGCCTCGCGTCATGGCGGCGTTTGCACTCAAAAACCAGGAGTTGGCTCAGGCTTACGGCGTACCCCGCGGGCAAGTGGAGAGCAGCCTGCAAGACACGCTGCAGGCGGCGTTTGCCGATCCGTCCTGGGGCATGCAGCCGATCATCGTCACAAACTCTATTTTCGAGCCTCTGGCAGCGCAGCGAGCAATGGCCGTGCATGCCATCGACGGGCGGTGCATTCTGCGGTCGCGGCGTTACGGCGACGATGATGTCCTGGAGATAGGCTTGGTCTTCGCCAGGCTTGACGAGCGCTGGCAGATCGTGCGTTAGGGAGAGCCCGCTTGCAGGGGCGACAGGTCTGAACTGTCTCCCTCTCGGAGTGTGCCGTAGACTCGACGAGGGTGCAAGTTCGGCAGCAGGCAGGTTGTGATTCCGCGCGGTAGAACCCAGCGCGCCCCGGCCCCAATTCAGCAGGCCACCCCATCCAGTGACCGGTTACAGGCGGACTGGGCTTCAGGATAGTAGCGCGCTTGCCATCGGTCCATCCGGGACGATGTTGTGCGGTCGCGGCGGGGAGCGTCCCGGCGTTCTGCCGGTTCGCGGCGACCCTGGATGATGCATGCTGGACGAAATCACCAAGATCGAATTGTTCCTTGACGAGGTGCGTCAACGCTGGCCGCGGAACGCGGAGCTGGTGCTGACGCGCGAGTTTTTTTTGCTTTGGCAGGAGCTGCAGCAGCCCCGGCCGTTTCGGCTGGAGGACAGCGCCATCATCGTGCTCCACGGCACGACGCTGGAACTGGTGGAGGACACGGAGCGCACGGCGTTCTGCACCTGGGACACCGAGGAAATGTGTCCGGTGCTGATCGTCGAGGGACGGACGGCAGTGCAGCGCGTGCTGCTGCTCATCCAGGACGGCGAGCTTGTGATTGAGGAGCAATCGCCCTCCTTCCTGGAAGACACCGAGGTGACGTACGGCGAGCGGCTCGAGGTGGTGTATGACATTCTGGACCACTTGCGTCGGAGCGGGCGTCAGGACGATGCACGGCGGCTGCGGGGGCAGGGGTTTCGCGAGGCGCTGGAGGCGGTTGCCTGCCATCATCCGGCGCGGGTGATTCGGGTCATGCGCCAGTTGCGCAGCGAGTTCCGCGATCGCTTGCTTGACCGGGCCCTGGCTGAGTTTGCCATTGATGAGGTGACGCAGCAGCTCGAGTTACCCTTGGACGGGTCTTTCGCGCCCCGCGGCAGGGAGCCGACAGCGGCGGCGCTGGACGAGAGCCAGGCCGAGGGCCTCACGCCGACGGCGGCTGACCGCGGGGGCACGTTCTCGATCCCCAGGCGGACGCCGCATGAGGCGGTGCTGGACCTCGAACTGCTCGAGAGCTGCTCGCAGTTGCGCGCGGACCACCGCCGGATGTTCGTGCTGCGCCTGGGCACCTCCGAGGTCATCGAGCGTTTTGCCGATGGCGATCTGACCCTCAAGGTGCCCCTGCAGGATGATGAAGGCATGATCCGCGAGGGCGATACGCTGAACGTCATTCGGCATGGCAACCTGACCCCGATCGGGGAGCTGCGGGTCGACCTCATGGACACCGCGGTGTTCTATGGGCGGTTGTCGTGGTTGAATGCGGGCCTGCCGCACGCGGTGGATGAGTACCTGTGCGCCCTCATGCGGCGCGGTCCGGACGAGTTCATCGCCAGCGGCATCTCGGCCATCGCCGCCATGACCCGGCAGCCGGAGCCGGCGCTGTCGGTCTCGCTAGGTTGTATGCTGGGCTTGCAGGAGACCGCGTTCGATGGCCGCCGGGCCGCGGCCCCGGCGCACTTCGATGCGTCACAGGCGCGGGCTTTTGCGGCCGCGGTGCAGGAGACCAATCCTCTGGTCTTTGTGCAGGGGCCGCCGGGCACCGGAAAGACCTGCGTTCTGGAACAGGTGGTGCGTGAATTGTGCTCGCGGGGTCGGCGGCTGCTGATCACGGCCCCCTCGAACACGGCGGTAGACAACCTCTGTCGGCGGCTCTCGGGTCTGCCGTTGCTGCGGACGGGCTACAGCCGCGAGGCGGTGGCGCTCGACGTCGCCGAGGCCTTCTGGCATGATGATGCCGCCGTGCGCGAGCGGCTGGCTCAGCGCCGCGAGGCCACTGGCAGCCTGATCCTGGCAGGCACGCCCATCGGGTTGCTGCGCTGCGAGCAGGCGCGGCGGGAATGCCAGGAGCAGGGCTCGTTCGACACCCTCATCTTCGACGAGGCCGGCATGGCCCGCGCGGATGAAATGATGCTGTGTGTGTCGCTGGCTAGCCGGGCGGTGTGCTTTGGCGATCCGATGCAGTTGCCGCCGCACCCGCTGGAGCCCGCGCTGCTGACGGAATTGGCGGAACGAACCGGCGCCCGGCTACCGTCACACTGGCGCCTGGTGACACATAGCGGTCTGCAATGGCTGACCGAAAACCGTGGATTTCCGCTGTTGCTGCTGAACCAGTCCTACCGTTGCCAGAACCCGCGGTTGCTGCGCTTTGCCTCGACCCTGTTCTACGATGCCCGGGTCCGCGCCAACGACCAGGCGGAGTACTTCGCCCTGCCCTTTGCGGAACGTCGGCGCCGCTTTCCGCCGAGCACGTTGCGGCTCTATCGGACCAGCGCTTTGCCGGCGCGGCTGAAATCTGAGCGTCTGGTACTCGAGGGGAAGCGTCCAGGCCTGGAGAATCCCCTCGAGGCCGCCTTGGCCGTGGACCTCGTCCTCGACTGCCTGAAGCGTTACCCAGCGGGGGAGATCACCGTCATCTCGCCCTACCGGCGGCAGGTGCGCCTGATCCGCGGCGCGCTGACTCTGGAGCTCGTCCGCACCGTGCTTGGTGACGCCACCCCCGACGAGGTCCAGTGGCAGGCCTTCCTGCGTTCCCGGATCTCGACCGTCGACAGTTTCCAGGGGGGTGAGAGCGACGTGGTGATCATCACCTACGTACGCAGCAATGCCGGCACCGGCATCGGCTTTGTCAGCGACCCCAACCGCGTCAACGTCACCCATACCCGGGCACGGCGGGAGATGCTGGTGATTGCCGATGCCGACTGCCTGCTGCAGCAGTGCCAGGGGGCGATCTTCAGCCGTATGGTGCGGGCCTTTGAGCGCGACGGCGAGGTGGTGACGGTCACTGCCGCTATGGCCGCACGCTTGCCGGCGTTGCCCGAGGAGACGACGGCAGTCAATGGCCGCTATGCCACGGGCGATCAGGACGTGGCAGCGGCAGCGAACGAGGGTTGACGTCGGCAGAGTAGAGTGTTACGGAAAGGAGCAGGTCTGGTGCGAATCTATCTGATGACCGACATGGAAGGCGCCTCCGGGATGGTGAACTTCGAGGACTGGTGCATCCCGGCCAGCCGCTACTATGACAAGGGCAAAGCGCTGCTGACTCAGGAGGTGAACGCCGCGGTCGAGGGGTTTCTGGCCGGGGGCGCCAGCGCGGTGACGGTGGCCGATGGGCACGGTTGCGGCGCCATTGAGGGTACGCTGCTGCACTCTCGTGCCGAACTGATGCGCGGCTGGCCGGAGTCCTGGCCCTTCTTCCTGGATGCGGCTCGCTACGATGCGGTGGCGTGGGTAGGGCAGCACGCCAAGGCGGGGACGCGCTTGGCGCACCTGGCGCACACGCAGAGCTTCGGCTACCGGGACGAGTCGGTCAACGGGGTATCCATCGGCGAGTTCGGTCAGTTTGCTCTGTGCGCCGGCGAGCTTGGGGTGCGGGCCATCTTTGGCGCGGGGGACCAGGCGTTTACCGAGGAAGCCCAAGCGCTGATCCCCGGCATCGAGACGGTGGCGGTGAAGCGTGGCACCCAGCCCGACCCCGGCCACCACCTCCCTGAGGCGGCTTACAGCCGACACAACGTCCATGCCGTCCATCTCAGCCCCGAAGAAGCCCGGAAACGTATTCGCCAGGGGGCGGAACGGGCGCTGCAGCGGGCGCTGCGGGAGAGCTTCGGGCTGCTGAAACTGGCCGCGCCCTACACCCGGGTCACCGTTTTGCGGGGGACCGACACCCAGCCACCCCGGGTGGCGCGCCATACCCACCCCGACAGCATCATCCAGCTCTTTCGGCAGCCCTTCAGTTTCCAGCCCATCCGGGAGTACGATCCGCTGGCTCTGGTGTGAGGGAGACTGGAGATGCGGTGGGCTCCACCGCCGCGCCTGAGGCCAGGCGCCTCTCCAGAATCCGATGGAGATGCGGTGGGCTCCACCGCCGCGCCTGAGGCCAGGCGCCTCTCCAGGGGAATGGACCGGCCGCGGCCCGCGGCCAGCGCCTGAGGCCAGGCGCCTCTCCAGAATCCGCTGGAGATGCG
>CAILKC010000764.1 GCA_903834675.1 uncultured Victivallales bacterium
AGCCCCCGCGGCGTTTCACCGCCTCTTTGACGACGCTATACCGACCACGGACGGCCCCTACGCAGACCGCTGGGGCAGATGGATCTCGGCGCTCATTCCCCTGACCGACCCGCACACCGGTGCCGTGATCGCCGTGCTGGGCGTTGATCTAGACGCCAGCGCCTGGAAATGGGACGTGGCGGCGCGGGCGGCCGCACCCGTGGTATTGCTGCTGGTGCTGCTGATCGGCACGGTTTTCGTCCTTGCCGCCGTCTGCTACCCGCACACCTCGTTCGCGCCGGTCTTGTGGCGGCTGCTGCTGCCCTTGGCCGCTCTGCTGGTTGCCATGCTGCTCAGCGCGGGGGCGCTGCTATGGCATCAGTATCGACAGGCTCTGAGCTCGAAGATGGTCGTCGAGATCGCCGAGTCCAGCGACATTTTGTACCGGGCCTTGGAGCAGGAGAGCGCCGACCTGGCGGCGGCCGCGGAGCCCATCGTGGCTGACCCCGAGGTGCAGGAGGCCCTGCGCGTCGGCGACAGCGAGCGCCTCCTGGCCGCCTCGCAGCCAGCCTTCGCGACCCTGCTGCAGCGGGGCCTGATAACCCATTTCACCTTCCTCGACCCGAACCGCGTCTGCCTCCTGCGCCTGCACCAGCCGGAGCGCCGTGGTGACTTGGTCGAATCGTTCACGGTCGGCGCCGCCGAACGCAGCGGCGCCGCTACCAGCGGCCTGGAGATCGAAGCGCAGGAGGCCCTCGTTTTCCAGGCCGTCAGACCGGTCTTCGTCGGCGCGGTGAGGGTCGGTTACCTCATGCTGGGCAAGGAGATCGGCGGCATGATGCGCACTCTGCACCCCCATGTCGGCGTACAGTGGGCTGCGGTGCTGAACAAGAAGTACCTCAACCAGCAGGAATGGGAAGCTGACCTGCGGCGCCGTGGGCTGACAGGCGACTGGGAGCGCCTGCCCCACGGCGTGGTGGTTTTCGCCTCCCAGGGTCGCCTGCCCGACGCCATCGCCTCCTGGGCCGACGCCATCGTGGACGCCCCTTCCCACGGCCTGAGGAGTCGGCAGTTCCGCGTCGGAGAGAAGTACTGGTGGGCCGGCGCCACCACCCTGACGGACATCTCGGGCGCGGCGGTGGGCAGCCTGCTGGTCCAGCGCGACATCTCGGCCGAAAGAATGGCCTTTAGGAACCTGTTGGCCCGCGCTGGAATGATCGGCGGGGGCTTGCTGGCGCTGCTGCTGTTTTTCGCCTTTGTCCTCCTGCGGCGCACGGACGCGGCCCTTGCTACTGGCATTCTGGAACTGCGCGAGAACAAGCTCCGCCTCGAGCAGTTGGCCGAGCAGAGTCGCACCGTCGTCTGGGAAGTGAATGCTCAAGGGCTCTACACTTTTGCCAGCCCTGTCGCCGAGGCCGTCTGGGGCTACCGCCCGGAAGAGCTGACGGGTCGGCTGCACTTCTACGATCTGCACCCCGAAGCCGGGCGCGAAGAGTTCAAGCAGGCCGCCTTTGCGGTCTTCGCGCGCCACGGGTCATTCGCGAACCTGGAGAACACAGTCCAGAGCAAAGACGGGCGTGTCGTCTGGGTCAGCACCAACGGCATCCCCATCCTGAACCCGGATGGCAGCCTGCGTGGCTACCGCGGCAGCGACGCCGACATCACGCCCCGCAAGCAGGCGGAAGAGGTGGTCCGTGAGGGCAATCGCCGCCTCGCCGAGACCACCGCCCTGGCCCAGGAGCTGGCGGTCCGCGCCGAGCAGGCCAACGCGGCCAAGAGCGACTTCCTGGCCAACATGAGCCACGAGATCAGAACCCCGCTGAACGGGGTCATCGGCATGACCGGACTGCTGCTCGATACCCAGCTTGACGAGGAGCAACGACGCTACGCCGAGACGGTCCATCACAGCGGCGAAGCGCTGCTCGGGCTGATCAACGACATCCTCGACTTCTCAAAAATCGAGGCCGGCAAGCTCGAAATGGAAACTCTGGACTTCGATCTGGGGAGCCTGCTGGACGACCTCGCCGTCATCCTGTCAGTGCGGGCTCGCGAGAAGGGCTTGGAGCTGCTCTGCGCCGCCGCTCCCGGCGTCCCCACCCGGCTGCGCGGCGATCCGGGGCGCCTGCGCCAGATTCTCACCAACCTGGCGGCTAACGCCGTCAAGTTCACCCCTGCCGGCAAAGTGGAGATCCGCGTCTCCCGGGTCGCAGACGGGGAGAGCGCGGCAAGGAAGAGCGCGGTCGGCGGAACCGCCCCAAGGCTGGACGCTGAAGCGGAAAGCCCCATCTCGACGCCGACCACGCTGCCGCCGGACCTGCTCCTGCGCTTCTCGGTCCGCGATACGGGTATCGGCATCCCGGCCGCCAAGCTCGACCTGCTCTTCGACAAGTTCAGCCAGGTGGATGCCTCGATCACAAGGCAATACGGCGGCAGCGGCCTCGGACTGGCCATCTCAAAACAACTGGCCGAACTGATGGGCGGCCAGATCGGCGTCGAGAGTAGCCTCGGCAAGGGCTCCGAGTTCTGGTTCACCGTCCGCCTGGGCCAGCAGGCCGGGGCGGCGCCGACGGAGCGCCTGCCCAGCATCACGCAGCAGGCAACCCCTGAACTACGGGATCGCTTCGCCGGACGCCAGGCGCGCATCCTCCTGGCGGAAGACAATATCGTCAACCAGAAGTTGGCTCTCGGCATGCTGAAGAAGATGGGCCTGCACGCGGATGTGGTCGCCAACGGCGCGGCCGCGCTCCGAGCCTTGGAAACCCTGCCCTATGACCTGGTGTTGATGGACGTGCAAATGCCCGTGATGGACGGGCTTGAGGCCACGCGCCTGATCCGCCAGCCCCAATCCGCCGTCCCCAATCACCAGATTCCCATCATCGCCTTTACCGCCAACGCCATGCTGGGCGACCGCGCGCGCTTCCTCGCCGCGGGCATGAATGACCACGTCGTCAAACCGGTCTCACCGCAGGCCTTGGCGAGCGCTTTGGACCGCTGGCTGCCGCCCGAACCGGCGGCCGATGGCAACGCTGGAACGTAGGCCGCTCAGGAATCCGGCAGGGCTGTTTTAGATAACGGGCACGCTTGCGGTTCGGTTCGATGTCCCGCCTTCAGCCGGTCTTGGGGTGGAGGGATTCCGGCTTCCGCCCTGCGGGCGGCCCAGCCTGTGGCTGGAAAGCCGATACACCGAACCCTGTCGGCCCCGTCAGCGGCCACCCAAGGCGCCCACCGCTCGGAAAAAAGAACGACCTGTGCAATAAGGATGGGCCGTGGTATTCAGCCCCAAGGGGGCGTTTCGGGCGCCCAGGGCAACGCCCTGGGTACCCGTCCACAGCGAAGATTGAGCCCTGAAGGGGCGGACCATGCGACCTTGGTGCGAAGGTAGGGTAGATGGCTCGCCCCTACAGGGCTCAAACCCATAACCATTCTATTCCCAGGGCGTTGCCCTGGGCTGGTATGGCCGCGCGCCTTCAGCGCTTCAGACGGACTCTCTTATTGCACAGGTCGAAAAAGAAACAGCCTTGGGAATCCGTCCGCTCGCGGGAACCTTCCCCCGCCGCGCTGGTCCATCTACACGTTGGCGCGGACGTAGACGCCCGCCGAACCGTAAAGCTCGATTGACAATAGACTTGCCTCGGCAGGATTTCCTCTCCCCCTCCCTCCTCCTCTCTTCCCTAATCCTGCCGAGGCTTTCTTTTTGTCGACCTGTGCAATAAGGATGGGGCGAGGTATTCAGCCCCAAAAGGGCGTTCCGGGCGCCCAGGGCAACGCCTTGGGTACCCGTCCACAGCGCGGATTGAGCCCTGAAGGGGCGGACCATGCGGCCTCGGTGCGGAGGTATGGCAGATAGCTCGCCCCTACAGGGCTCAAACCCATAACCGTCCTATTCCCAGGGCGTTGCCCTGGGCTGGTAT
>CAILKC010000765.1 GCA_903834675.1 uncultured Victivallales bacterium
CGGATCGCCTGGAGGGCGGCCCTGCGTGGCCGCCGCGGCGCCGACGCAGCGGCGCCCTCCAACGCCCTTAGTCCGCCGCGGCGGACTAAGGGCGGAATGGGAAGCGCCTCGTGTCATAAGAGGTTGCTGTAAGTCTCATCCAAGGGTTCAGCCCAGCCTCCGGCTGGGGCCGGACATACCGGAATGAGACTTCCAGTCTGCGCCACGATGCGTACGTAGCAGAGCCCGCGCTGTGTCATCCGTGGGCCGCCGTCCGGTCAGCGCGCCAGCATGTGCCAGCGCAGCACCGAAAGCGGGTACTCCGCGTCGATACGCGGCAAGGCAAAAAGCGGGGCCGGTGCGCACACGCGGCCGGTCCGGGTCGTCAGGCAGAACTCGTACCCCGCCGCCGCGACCGCGCGGGAGGAGCGCTCCCCTCCCAGTCCTCCTGGTAACGCATAGCCTGCCGGGACACTTCTTACCATCTCGGTGATCCTGGCCCGCGAGCAGGTCAGGTCACGCCGCAACTCCTCGTCGGACAGCAGGACCGTGTGCTGGGCGTGGTCCATGCCGTGCGACAGCATCTCCACGCCCGCGTCGGCCAGACGGCGCAGGCCCGCCCAGGTAGCGATGGCATAGGTACCCTCCTGTTCGAAGCGCTCGCGGAAGGCCGCCTCGCCGAACTCGCAGATCAGGGCGTCCAAGGACACCTGCCGATCAGCGGGCGACCTGCCGCCCATCAGCAGCTCCTTGAGCGCCTTGAGAGTGTCGATCCGGGCCCGCAGGCTGTCCGTCGGCCAGACGCGGTCGCCGTCACCCGGCAGGCGGAGGGTGGCGCGCTCCCAGCAGTTCAGCAGCAGGAACGCCAGTTCGTAGGTCCACACCGACCGACCGCGGTCAACCAACCCAGCCGGGACCGCCAGGGACCACGGCATGCCATGGTCCGCCAGGATCTCGGCAGCCAGCCCGGTCTGACAGCGCAGAGCGTCGTCGAAGGTGAGTGCAACCCAGCCTCGATCCGGCTCGGCTCCAGCCTTGACCGCAGCCACGATCGCGGCCAGCGGGACCACCTGGCGACGCCGCCGGAGGAAGCGGAGGTGCCCGGCGAGAGTCGCAGTATCCAGGCAGTAGGCCCCGCGTGGTCCGGGGGGCGAGCACGGGGCAATGCTGTGGTAGACCAGGATGACAGCACCACGGCTGGCGCGCTCGATCTGGCTGCAGAGCCCGGAGTGCGCGCGTGCCGAAGCCAGTATGCGGCTATGGAGTGGCAAGCTACGCAAGGGGAGTTCCTGAGGCACCGACGCCGAGTCTGGCCAATCCCTGCTTGGCCCAACCCCGGAGGTGGTTACGGAAGGTATGCGTGTGCCAGACCGGCTGAGACATCTCCAAGACGTCGCTAGTCCACAGCAGCTTGTAGTTCTCCATCCCTGGTCCGAGGTCGATCCTGGACCAACCTCGGCGGATGCCCTCTTCGATCAGCATCGCCAAATGCACCTTGCCTGGTGACAGGTTGGCATAATCAGGACTGAACGCGGGCTTGTAGTAGTGCAGCACGCCGTGGCACTCAAAGCCGAAATGCCACGACACCGATACCCGGCCAGTCCTAAGCACGGAGAGGTGTAGAACCCCGGAGGGTAAGAGGTCACCCAGCAGCCTCTCGTAGAACAAGCGGATCTCGTGGGCCTCGAATGGGCTACGCTGCCCGCGGCTCCGCCATTCCTGACGGTGGGCGTTGAAGAGCCCCTGCAGTTCTTCGCGGGCATCCCCAAGGTCGACGTGCCCGAACACTCGTAGACAGACATCCCCTCTGTCGCGAAGTCTCCGCATCTGCCTACCGATGTCGCCGCGGTGACTCCTGCTGCGAGTTGAAAGGTAACTCTCCAAGGAATCAAGACCCCGTAGCGCCACGACGGGAGCGCCCGTAGATGGATCGGCGGGCGCGTCGGGCGGGCCGAGCACCTGCGGCACGCGCCCCACAGCCGCCACGTCACACCATCTGACGGCGCTCTGGAAATGGCGCCCCAGGTCGCGCCAGAACGCCTGCAGGAGGGGAGGATGGTGCTCCGCGTTCTCGACCAAGGGCACATGACAGTCGAAGTTGGGGAATCCGGCAGCCAGCAGACATCTTTGGCCCAGGTTGCGCACCGTTCCGGGCCACAGGCACAAAGACAGAAGCGCCTGGCTCCCCGTACTCGCCTCCACGGCCCTAAGCACAACGGGGGTGACGCGCTCTGCTCGCCCGATCGTATCCAGCCAAGCCTTGGTCATCACCGGCGACTGGAATACGGTGGCATAGTTGCACGACTGCGCGAGCCGCTTCCAAAGCTCCATGAGACCGGCATCCTGGAGCAGGTCCCAGCCCACCCGCCACTCGAACGACCATGAGTACTCGGTTGCCATCGTCGTGCCAGCACGACCTCCCGTCAAGACCCCGGCGCCACCCGTGATGCAGACCGCCGCAGGTTTGGACGTGGTACGCCTCCGCCGCTCAACCGGATACCGGCTTGCGGCACACGTAGTAGACATGCACGTCCAGGAGCAGGCGGGCGCGGCGGGCCGGATTCTGCTCGCTCCGAACGGCCAGAATCTCCAGGCCTGCGGCCGTGATCAGGCGCACGTTCACGGAGGGGGGCGCACTGAAGAGAAGGGGACTGCCCAGTTCGGGACCTGACCACCAACGACAGTACCAGGCGCGCAAGTCCCGCGTCAGGGGCAGTTGCTCCCGGCAGAACCTAAGGGCGCTCCGGCAGAGGAAAAGCGAGCGGAAGAACCGGTGGCAGACGCCAAGAGCGTTGTGGGATGAGAACAGGAAGAGACCGCCTGGTCTGAGGACTCGGGCGGCTTCCCTCAGGCACACCCCGCGCCTCTCCGACGGGTAGAGGTGGTCGATGCCGTTCCAGGAGAACAGGACGACGTCAAAGGAACTGCCGGGGAAGCGTAGGTCACAAGCATCGCCGACAACGAAAGTGAGGTGCGGTGATCGAGCCTGAGCCGCAGCCACGAGAGCGTCGCAGATGTCCAAGCCCGTCACGTCGTACCCCAGCGCCGCCAACGGGGCCGTGGTCCGGCCGTTGCCGCAACCGAGATCCAGGACCGGGCGCGGCGCCGGCGGAAAGAACTCACGGACCAAGTGCTCCTCGGCGGGGAAGAAGCCGAGGGAACTATCGAAGCGCCCCAGCACCTTCGGGCTGGCATACAGTTCGGCGGGGGCCTCGTGGTTCATCCCTTGCTCCTCGACTGCCGATCCTGCCGTACCGCTTTCAGGGTGCGTCGACGACCGAGAGTACGCGGCGCAGGGCGTTGGCGGCTTCATTCCGTAGCGTCTGGTTGGGGTCGTCAGCGTCCGGCGCGCGCTCCGCCTGAGCCAGCACGTCGGCTACGGACCGGGCGTCCCCCGGGACGCAGCGCAGGCAGTGTCGCTGCGCTGCGGCAGGCAGGCGCGACCAGAGCTTGGGCGGGACGATGGCGTAGCAGCCGGCAGCCACCGCGTCGATCACCGTGGTCTTGATGCCAAAGCCCAGATCAGTGAGGACCGCCACGGCACGCACGGAACCGAGCAGGCCCCACACATCGTCCGTAACGGGAGTGAACTCGACTCCCGGCTGCGCCATGTCCACGGGAACGTCAGTCAGGACACCCCTAGTACAGAGAAAAGCCCATCCTGGCCGCGATACAGCGCAGTCCCGGTAGGAGGCGGCCATCTTCCCCAGGCCGATTACCTGATCCCGGTGGAACCGCCCACTGAATCCGCCCGGGAGACCAAGGATCACCTGGCGGCGCTCCGCCCAAGGCAGCAGACGTGCCCCAGGCCTGAGCGTGGGCCAGGGACTGAAGTACGGCATGTGTTCAACCTGGGCCCGGCCCGGCAGACGCCGCCAGTAGGTGGCGGTTTCCCACGGACCGATACCCAGCAGGGAGGTAGCGTACCGGCAGCAGAGTGTGTCCTGCCACAGCACGCGCAGGCAGCCATACGTACACCGGGCAAGATGGGCCGGGGCCGTGAGCGAGGGCGCCTCGCGATGCCAGTGCTGGAGCGCCTCCGGGTTGTGCGCCCGCACGTGAACTCTGACCCCCGGCCTCGCCTGCACCAGCCGCTTGACGAGCCAACCCCAGTAGCTGTACTCGACGATGACATCGGTAATGTCGGGAGTGCAGGCCCCGATCACGGTGCCCGGGTCCTCGCCGTGAAAGACGAACCGGCGCGCCGACGCGCCGATTGAGCGCAGGGTGATCTCGGTCGCATGTACGGCTTTCCAGTTCCCGGAATCGGGATAGGCCAAGGCGAAGTCCGGGATGGCATGCAGGATCATCGGGGTTGCTTCTCTACCTTCACGAGATGCCCATCGGCGTCCATGACGGCGAAGACATCATAGCGGGCCTCGACACTGGGATCACGCAGCGATGACAGCAGGGCTCGGCGTTCGCGGTTGTCCTCCGGGGTGACTTGGTAGAGGGACGGCGGGTAGGAGAACTGCAGATCGGCGGTGGTGTAGCCCAGCAGGTCCAGGACCGTGCGAAAGATGTTCCCGTGACAGACCGGCAGCGCAGCCTTGGCGCGCAGTGGGTCCAGGTGCGCCATCTCGGCGGCCCTCGCGCTGGTGGGAATCAGGAGCAGCGGCACCTGCAACTGCGCCTCCTCGCCGGTCCCCGAGCAGTGCCCCCATCTGCCGTACTCGCCGAGGGACTGGCCGTGGTCCGCAGTGACAATGACCACCGTGTCGGTCCCGTCGAACATATCGATCACCTGCCCGACCCAGGCATCGAAGTAGCGGATGGCATTGTCATAGGAGTTGATGATCTTCTCGCGCTGCCGGTCCGAGAACGTGCCGGGGTCATCGGCCTGGAGAGAGGGTCGGTAGGTATCGCAGTCCGGGGAGTAACCGTAACGCTCGGCATACGGCCAGTGGGCGCAGTAGGTACTGACGAAGAGAAAGAGCGGTCGGCCCGCACTGCTGGCGATGGTCTCGCGGAGGCGCGGCAGCATATTGGCATCCAGGCGCTTGCCATGGCCATCGGCGTCCCCCGCCTGGTCGGCACGAAGCACCAGCTTATCGATGCTGCCATCATACCACCAGGGCCCGTCTTCAACCTCCGTCGGCACTACCGCGCAGGTGGTGTAGCCCGCCCGCTTCGCATAGCCGAACAGCGTGGGGCGTTCAGCCAACGAGCGCAACGCCGGGAAGGTCGGCTCGATCATGAGGCGCCCGAAGGATCGGGTCGTGGTGTCGCCGCCGCTGATGACGTTGGTGAAACACACGGCGCCCTGTCGCACCCGTTGCGCCAGGCGTGGTGTGGTGTCTCGCGAGTAGCCATTGGTGCCGAGATGGTCGCTGCGGAGGCTCTCGGCCACCACGTAGACGATGTTCAGCCCCAGGGCGGCAGTCTTGGGCGGTCCTGGCACTCGCCGGGCGGGCGGGCGGTAAGCCCACTGTCGGCGCACCTGCAGGCACAGGTCGACGAGGCACTCGGGGACTTCCAGGGTTGGCGAGGACAGACGAGACCGCATTAGGCCGCGGTCGTTGGCGTAGGCCACCAGCGACAAACACAGGCCAAAGGCGAGCGCCGAGGCCAACGTCCGCCGACTGGCCCTCCGGGGAGACGCAAAGGCGCAGGCTCTGACCCAGACGGCAAACACACCGCCTACCGCCAGGGCAGGTGCGTAGAGGTACTGCCTGATGCAGGCCAGGGATTCGTCGAGGCACCTCGCCTCGGCCAGGAGCAGAAGCTCTGCGGAGACCCCCTGTCCGAGGTGATGGTACAGAGTGTATTGCAGCGCGACGGCCAGGAACACTGCCAGTGCCGACAGCCAGGCGAGCACGCGCCCCGAGGCCATCACCGTGAGGTAGAACCAGGTCAGGAACAGGAAGGACAGCGCGCTGCCGGCCGCAGAGGCCCGGGGATGAGTGTAGGTGACGGTGCCTGCAAGCCACCCGTGGATACACAACTCGGCGCCGGCAGCGGCCAGTGCAAGTACCAAGCAATGCATCAGCCCCATTGATGACTTGGCGACGGGACGGCTGGCCCCAGGCACCGAGGCCATTGATTGCCGGGTCAATCGCATCCGCCAATGGGTCTCGGCCGATAGCTCACCAACGTCAAGGAACAAGCGTCCATACTGGGGATGTCATGGTTCTGCACTGAGACTCTTCTTTGGCGATCAAAGGCTCGTCTGTGGGCCCAGATTCTCTGGCACTTCCTGCCAAAGCCATCGATGGCCCCGCTGGTCAACCTGCCATCCGCCGACGCCGGTCTGCCGTCAGTTGAGGCGGACCGGCCACTGACGCGCGCTTCGATTTGACGCTGCCACAGACGACCGTCCTCAGGCCCCTCGACCGGCAGCCTTCACACCGTCGCACCGCCTACCGACTCAGCCACACTGCCTCGTAAAGCCCCGTATGGACCACGGGCAGCTCCCGCGCCTGCCAGCCGGCCTGGCGGAAGCGCTCGAGCACGCACGGCTTGGACTGGCGCACACTCTCGTCCATGGGCAGATACAGAATGCGGCGATAGGCTCCCAGGTCCCCCGCGGCCAGCAGAGCCGTGAGACGCTCTGCCGGCGCCACCAGCACCCGTTCCCCTGGCGGCATGCGGTCGGTGATCTGCAACACCATCCCGCGCCACAGGTTATCGAGGTACACTAGGTCGGGCTTCTCGCGGGCGATGTACTGCACGTTGGTCTGCGGTTTGATCCGCTGGCAGTGCCAGCCGTAGAGGACCAGCATGCCAAGCATGCCGACCAAACCAACGACAGTCAACGCCCGGAGCCAGCGCTGCGGGTGCAGATGCAGAAACAACACCCAGGCCAGCACGGTCAGCAGCCAGAAAGCGCAGAGGTGATTCGGGCCAGTGGCCCAGCCGTGGTAGAACCCGAGAGCAACCAGCAGAAACTGCAGCAGTCCAGCCCCGAGCATGCCGGAGAGCACCACGGCCGCCGCAGCGCCTACGTTGCCGCCGCTGGCGGCGCAGGGTTCAGGGTTCGGGGTTCGGACTACGGAGGCCCCATCCGTGCAGATCCGTGTGGTTTGTGGGTACGTCGCGCCTCCTCTCCGCCCCATCGCCCAGGCGACGTAGCCGCCAAGCGCTAGGATGACGGCGAGCAGCGCGGCACCCGCCACCCAGCAGATCCACGCCGGCAGGAACGACGGCCAGGGGATCACCATCTGCGGGATGCCCCCGAACGCCTCGCCGACCTGCAGTCGCCGCGCGATCCCCTGCGATACCGCCCGGGCATGCTGGATGGCGCCAGGGTTCAGCACCAGGAACAGCACCGCGGCACCCACATAAGCCGCGCCGAGACTCAACGTCCGGCGCCACTCCCGGCGCCAGGCCAGTACCCCGAGCAGGGCCAGGTGGATGGGTACGCTCATGGTCGCGAAGGTGTACTGCGTGCTCATGCCGCCGACGCACGCGAGCCCAAGCAGCGCCGAGAACACCGCAGACCGACGCCTGGAAAGCCGCTCCCGTGCCAACTCGCTCGCCAGAAGCATGGTCAGGGCGTAGAACACGGCAAAGAGCGCGTACTGCCGCACCCACGTCGCGGTGAAGATGGCGCTGTTGCCAAGGAGGAAGAGGCAGAACGCGAGGGCTGAGGGATGAAAGCTGAAAACTGATGGCAGGCCGGAGGTGCTGCCAGGCCCTGAGCCTGTCGCAGGGCCATTGCCCGACCCTGCCCCCCCCTCGACCTGGCCCCTGCCGCGCCGAACCGTGCTCAGCGCCTGCGGCTGCGCACTGCCAACTAAGCGGTGGACGGTGAAGGCCAGGATGCCGGCGGCAAGCACGATCTGCAGCCAGGTCAGCCACACCGCCTGCTGGTACCCGCCGTGGGGGAACAGGCTCAGCCAGCGGTTGAAGACCCAGAAGGCCAACGGCGGGTGTTTGTCCCCTGCCTGCACATCCCGGCAGATCTCCGACCAGGACACCCGCACAAAGCCCTTGGTGAAGCGCTGCCACTCCTGCGCGGGCACCACGTGGTTGAGCGGGGCCTCGCCCGTGGCCAGCAGGTGTCCATACTCGCGCTCCAGCCCCTTCGAGGCCAGCAGGGCGATGACCTCGTCGTGGTGCGGACCGGCGTAGCCCGTGTCCCGCTGCCAAGCCAGGAAGCCGAAGAGAACGGCGGCAGTGAGTAGGCTGCCGAACAGTGCCTGGCGAGCATGGCCCGACAGCACCGGCCGTCGCGGACCGTACGGCACAGCGCTCACGGCCTCCGGCCCGTGCTTCTGAGCATGGATATGTGATGGAGTCTCGTTCTCAGTCATGGAAGGAGAACAGCCCAGATCCGCTGCTCTCAACTCGGCGACCACGGTCGCGAGGAGTCCCCGAAGCTGCGGCCGACGAGTTCGCGGATGCGGGCATCGGCAGGGATGGCGCGCCGGGCAGCCGTCAACTCCCAGGTCTGAGCCCCGTTGCCGTCGCGGCCGCGCTTGCCGGGCTGGGGGGCATGCCAAAGATGGAGGACGGGCAGGTAGCCGTACGGGTGGACCGCCAGCGTCAGACAGCGATCCCAGAACTCGTTGTCTTCGCCGCCCCAGCCCACGAACTGCTCGTCGAACCCGCCGATGGCAAGATAGGCATCGCGGCGAATTGCCAGGGAGCCGCCACCCTCAAGGTTCTGGATCACCTGCTCGCAGCGGCAGTCGTCAGGAACCAGGCCGCCGCGACAGGTGGCCTCAGACGACGACTCGTCCAGGTAGAACACGAAACGCTTGGGCTGGATGACGTCACATCCGGAGGCCACCAGATCCACCACGGAGCGCGCGTAGCCGACCGGCACCAGCATGTCGTTGTCGTGACCGATCAGGACCTCGCCACGGGCCGCGCGGGCCGCCACGTTGAAGGCCCACGAACGGCAGTAGGGCATGCCCGGGTCCGGCGGTGGGGTATGGAGGTAGCGCACCCAGCCCGGCAACCGGTCGCGAACGCGGGGTTCGGAATCCTGCTCGATCACGATGCACTCGAAGGTCGTACCCTCCTGGGCGGCGATGGACCGCAGCGTCAACAGCAACAGCGGCAGCCGCTCCTCGCCGCGATGCCCGATGAGGAAGGAGACCTGAGGGGAAGCGGAAGTCGGTGGTCGGAGGGCGGTGGGCGAGAGGTCGGAATGTGGAAGGCGCGTCCGCCGCGGCGGATCGTGGCGATCCCCGCTCCTGCCCTGTCCGTCGTCTCGTGCTCCCGTGGTCCCGTCGTCCTGTGGTCTCGTGATCCCGTCGGGTGCTCGGCTGGCATTCCAGCACACCTTGTCTGCCGTGACCGGGTCTGGTGCGTCCAGGAGCCGGAGCGGCCAGTCCCGCAGGGCCCGCTGCAGCAACCAGCAACCCGTGATCGGGAAGACGTTGCAGAGATGCAGGTTGTGGGTGTACTCCCAGTCGCACTTCACCCCCACGCCGCCCGGCTGGATGATCAGGCCTTCGTGGCGATTGCGCAGGCGCAGCCAGGGCGCCTCCCCTCGGCACAAAAGACGCGGCCGCAGACACCAGAGAAAGCGCGGCCAGTCGTAGAGCAGCGTCCCCAGTTGCTGTCGCCTGGTGAAGCTCATGCCGAGGCGATCCCAGCGCCAGCCGGACGGCGGCGCCCAAGACGGAGTGCGAGGATCCGCAAGAGACTGGACCAGAAGCGTCGGGAGAGGCAGAGGCGCGGCATGCTCAGCGCCGTGGACCCCATGGCCTGCAGCATCCCGGGCGGGGTCCGACCGGCCCGCAGGCACTGACCGACGTAGTAGAAGAGCTTGCCCTCCGTCGCGCTGGCGGTGGCCTCGATGCGGGCTGGCGTCACCGCCCCGCTCGCCCTCATCCACTGGAGTGCGCTGGTCAAGGCGAGCAGTGCATCCAGAGACACCGGACTGCTCCCCACAGCCGTGGTGGACAAGGAGTCGCGGTGGCGCACATAGCCTGAAACCGGGATGCCGCTGAGCTGCTTGGTCGACCCGAGAGACAGCAGCCGGAGCCAGAGTTCCATATCCTCGGCTGTGCGCAGAGACGGGCGGAAGGCCGGGAGCTTCCTGAAGACGCTGGCGCGCAGCGTTACGGTGCTCGTGTGGATGCGCAGACGACTGTTCAGGAAGTCCCGGAAGGGGTCGGCGGAGACCTCATAGCAGACACCGGGGATATCCAGGCAGGGCAAGCGCTCGGGAGCGAGGATCGTTCCGGGCTCACTGGGCTCCGGAACCGCGGGCGCCAGACGGACGTACTCGAAGGGCTCGAAGACGGCGTCCAACGCGCGGTCTTCGGCCAGCGCCGGCAGGCACCTGACAAAACGATTGGTGCAGTAGAGGTCGTCCGCGTCCAGGAACGCGATGTACTCGCCTCGGCAGACGGCCAATCCACGATTCCGTGCCGCCGCGGCGCCCTCGTTCGCCGGGCTCCGGACCGCCCGCACCACCACCTCGCCCGAGCCGTGCCGGGCCGCCAGGTCGGTCAGAACCCGCCAGGTGTCGTCCCCAGACCCGTCATCGACCGCGATGATCTCGGCACGGCGCACGCCGGTGGCCAGGACCGAGGCAAGGGCACGGCCAACGGTGCCGGCGGCATTGAAGCACGGCATGACGATGGAAACGGTGATCTCAGGCACGCGACACCTTGAACTCTGACGTCCTGGCCAACCCGGATCAGCCAGCCTGCGGGAACAGACGCCGACGCACCAGGTGCAGAATGGCACGCCAGAACCGCTGAGTCAGCATCTGGCCGGGAAACACAAGCCCAAAGCGGGCCCAGGCCAGCAGCACATCGGGAACAAAGCGGTGCTGCAGGGATAGCACATAGGAGCTGTAGTGGTAGAACTTCCCTGCCGCCGCGTCCTTGACCATCTCAGTGTAGCCTGGGCGTGGCGAATGGCGCCGCAACCACGGGTAGGCAGCCATCAGCGACCGCACGACGTCAAAGCGGAACGCCGCCGTGTTCTCCCGCCGGGCGCAGGTGGAATTCTCATGGAGCAGATAGCCCGCCACCGACACGCGCCCCTGGCACGCAACCCGTTCCCGAGCAAAGATCTTGAACCAGAGTGGCTTCTCGAGGCAGTACCGCAACGGCGGGAACAGACCCGTCTCATCCAGGGCAGATCGGCGTACCGTGATCGAGGTGGTGTGCGGCATGAACTCGTCCTTGAGCAACCCCTCGAAGAGTTCCCCGGGGGAAGGGCCTTCCGGACGGAGCACCCAGGCCGGAACGCTGCACATCTGACGGGGTTTCCCGGCCATCTCCTGCCCCCGTTGGCCCGAGGCGTAGACCCAGTCAAAGGGCTCGACAACAGCCTCGATCTCTGGACGGCTCGCCAGCAGAGGGAGGCTGAAGTCGAAGCGATTGGGGTAGAACTCATCGTCGGCATCCAGGAAGCAGACGTACTTCCCTCTGGCGTTCCGGATGGCCAGGTTGCGAGTGCGCGCGATCCCCCGGTTCCGCCGACCAGGGTGGAAATGCAGGTCCACCGCCACCCCGGGATACGCCCGCTGGGCCTCCTCGATGACCGCCACACTGTCATCGCTGGACGCATCGTCCACGATGACAATCTGCAGTTGCGGATAGCGCGTGGCAACCACGGAGTCTATGGCATGCCGGACGTACCTGCCCGTGTTGTAACTGGGGATGATCACGCTCACCAGCGGGGCCTGGCTGGGATCGTGCCCTCCTGGCCGAACGCTATCCCCGCTGGCTGCGACCGACTCTGCCATGGCGCCGATTCCCTCTAGGATCGCCGCACCCCGCGTGGGTGCCAACTCGGGACCTCTGCCTGAGCACTCCGGACCGGGTTGACTCGATGCCCCGAACGCCCCTGTTCACGGCGAGCAGAGACCCCGGCTGGCCGGATCGAGAAACTCAAGACGCCAGCCGCCACGGCGGACCCGCATCACCCTCGGGGTTCGGAGATGTCGCGAACGGAGTCGCGACCTACCTTCCACGGGCGCGCCAGTCGCGGGCCGACAGGTCACTCCCGGCGCAGGTAGCCGCCGGGGCAGAACGTGAGGCAAAGCTTCTCGCGTGACCCGTCGACCTGAAAGCCAGTGCCGCCAGACGCAAGAAACTCCTGCACGGCCTCCATGGGCCCGGGACCAAAGTCTTCCGCCACGGGGTGCCCGCCGATATTCGTGTCCTCAACGATGAGGTAGTGCCCTCGGCTCACCAAGGTGTGGTAGAGTCGGAGCTCGGCCAGCACGTGACTCTTCGAGTGGTCCGAGTCCAAGACAACCATGACCTTGTCTGCCGGGCCTAGGTGCTGCTTGACGGTTGCGAACGTCGCGTCGGCAACGGACGATCCCCGCACGTAGGAGATCCGTGGGTGCTCCGGCCGCCCGACCTCGTCGGCGATATCCACGCTGACGACTCGGCCGTTGCCCAGCACCTCACATAGGTCTGCCATGAACAGGGCGGAACCGCCGAACCGCGTGCCCGTCTCGACGATCACGTCCGGCCTGAGTGCGTGAATGATCTCCTGGAATACCCACAGATCGAGCGGGCACTTCTCGGCCACTACCCCGCGCCAGTAGGTCGCGGCCCAGGTGCCGCCCTGACCATAGCCGTCGTAGTACATGCGGTGGAACTGGTCGGTGATCGCCTGACGGACGGCGGGATCGTGCCGCCACGGCCGACGCCGCAGTTCCTCGCGCCGATGGTGGTACGCCCCCCGGACGGCGCGGATCTTCAGTCGAAGAGCAGTCAATGGACCGAACATGTTGCAGCCTCGCACGGCATGTGGTGACGGTGCTATCTGGGGCGACACGGGGGCCTGCCCTGGCGGCCGACGGCGCCAGGCGTGGAGCAGCGGTCGGCTCGACCGTCCCCGACCCGTCCCGACCGCGTCCCTCAGAGTGGCGGGGCGGCGACGGGGAGACGGCGGAAGTCCTGCCGTTTCGGCATGACGGCCCGCCGACCTCCACGCCCTGCGGGCGGACCGGAGGGGCCGGGGCGAGGGCTCCCTTCCGCCTAGCGGCCGACGGCGCCAGGCGTGGAGCAGCGGTCGGCTCGACCGCTCCCTGCACACAACGCACACGCCCCCCTCAACCGAACTCCCGCTCCCGCTAGCGCCTCCCGATCACTCTCTTGAGGCGCGACTTAGTCCGCCACCAACGCCAGGGCCACGACTGTCTGGAATTGCGGAACCCCTCTCGGATAAGCTGATCGATGTACCGCTGAACCGGATCCGTGAGGCAGGCTTCGCAAGTGTATCTCAGCAGAACCTGTTCCGCCTTGGCCTGGATGGCCTGGAAATGCCGGGCGTAGACGCCATCCGTCATGCAGTACTTGACAACGGCCTCGACATCGGGCCCGCCGGTAGCGCCGACGAACCGGTCCATGTTGACGAACAGGTCCTCCGGGATGTAGTCCTCAATTCGACGGCACCCGTAATACACGGGGACACAGCCGGCCAAGAGCGCCTGCCCTATCTTCTCCGAGAAGTAGTAGTCGTTGATCTCGTTCTCTGAGATAATCTCGAAGCGACACCGCCGCTGGAACGCCAGTTTGGGGCCTACCGGGTTACCGAAAAGCGGTCCGGCCAGGAGAGCCCGGTACCGTGAAGCAATCACGCCCGCTTCAGTCCGGATGTTGGGGTCGTGCCGCGCGAAGACGCAGAAATCGTGATCCCGCGTGCTGCCCATCGACAGGGCGAATTCGCGTCGGGTCGAATCACGGAAGTCCACAGGGGGGCAGAAGGGCTCGAAGAAGCCCGGATCGGGGCGGGTGGAGAAGTTGCGGTACCCCATGTAGCGGTCGGCAAGGTCAAGGAGCGCCTGATCGTAGTTCGGCGGATGCATGGAACGCGGCTCCAGGCCGACCACAAACGTCTTGCAGCCCGTCGCGCGCTTGAGGAACGTGATCTCCGCCGTGAGGTTCAGGAAGAACACCAGGTCATACTGTCTTTCTCTATGGTACACCGACCCCGATATCCCGCGGAGGTAGCCGAGCGGCCATAGGCGACACTCGGCGTTGTTCTTGGGTGCAACGAGGCCAACGCGCAGAGAGGGCTTGGGTTGCTGCATATCGTGCCTTGCAGGGGCAGGCTAACCTGGCACGCCCGCTGCGCCTGCGGACGCAGCCGGATTCCGAGCTAGGCTCTGGGGCTGTGAAGGCGGGCGGGGCTCCCGATCCAGATCTCGTTTGCGGACACGCTCGCCGTCACCACGGAGTTCGCCCCGATGACCGCACCGTTCCCAATCGAGACCCCCGGCAAGATCGTCGCCCCTGCCCCCAGCCAGACATCATCGCCGAGGGTGACCCCCAGGCGCCGTGGATCGGGCGGCTGGCTCTGGATCGGGATACCGCGGCGCGTACCGTGGTTCGAGGCGACCAGCGTACAGAACTGGGAAACGAGGCAG
>CAILKC010000766.1 GCA_903834675.1 uncultured Victivallales bacterium
GCTGAAGAGGCAGAAGGGATGGCGCCCCTTCGGGGCTGAAGAGGCAGAGGCGAACCCGCGACTTCCCCGGCAGGGGATTCTGCCATTCGTCAGGGGTCTTTGCTCATTCGACATTCTGCGGTTCTCATACCAGCAAACCCCTACGGAGCTGACTTGCGCCCGGTGCTCATTGCACTCGAGGGAGCGCGGCGCTACCCTTGTTGATGACGTTTCAGCGCGTGTACAGCCTCTACAAGCCCTTCCTCGATGCGGCCGAGCAGGGCACGTGGGGCCTCTCGTTCAGCGGCGTGGAGGCGATGACCGTGCTCAAGACGGCGCTGACGCAGCCTTTCGAGTGCGGAGAACAGCGAGTGAAACGGTTGGGTAAGACGGGCGAGGTGCGGCATGGCTGACGAACGGGCACCGCGGCAGGATACGGCGTTGACCATGGTGTGGCTAGGCCTGTTGCTGCTGGCCCCGGGCCTGGCATTCGGCGAGGTGTTCAGCATGGATACGAGTTCGGCGAACCGCGAACGCCTGCAGGCACGGGTTGAGGTCGTCCTGGCACTCAGCGATGAGCAGACCGCCGCCATGGTGCCGGTGTCTGGTGGCGGCGTCTACTTCACCAGTTGTCCGAACTGTGCCTATGGCGCGGAGGAGGCAGGTTGCTTCAACGAGACGTGGGATCCGCGCCAGCCGGGCCGACTGCTGTGCAAGGGCTGCGGCGAGGTCTACCCGGATAACCCGAAGTACCCGGACGAGCGCTCCATCGAGGTCGAGGCGCCCGCTGGGGCCAAGCACCGTCTGCACTACTATGAGAGAGCGACGGACGGGTACCGCTTCTGGTTTCGGGCGCATGCCGAGTACTGGGCCCGTGAGTACCTGGAGAATGCAGCCCGTGATCTGGGCGACCTGTATCGCCTCACCCACGAAGAGCGCTACGCCCGGCGCGCGGCCGTGATTCTGAACCGCTTCGCCGAGGTCGTCCCGGGCTACGTCTACAAGTTCGACTATCCCTTCAAGCAGAAGCTATTCGTTCCCTACACCCAGAACCGTGTTCCGGGTGTGCCCGGAGATTATCGCACCTCGCGCTGGACCTGGTGGGCGTACATGGACATCCCGGTCGACCTGGTGCGGGCGTACGAGGGGATCAAGGACTGGCCCGGCTGGCCGAGCTTCGCCGGCGGCCAGGCGCGGCAACGGATCGAGGGTGATCTCATCGTGCCCCTGGTGGAGTTCGTCATGGGCTTTGCCGACGACGGCAGCAATATGTCCATGGGCATGTGGCGCGGCGCCATCCTGGCCGGACGAGTGCTCGGTCGGCCGGAATGGGTCCACGAGAGCGTGCGCCGCTTCGAGCGGGTGCTGGCGAAGAAGTTCCTCTATGACGGGCATTGGCTGGAGACCTCCGACTCGTACGCGACGCAGACGCAGGGCGGGCTGCAGGTGGTCATGGAGGCAGGGCAGGGCTACAGCGACCCGCCGTGGTACACCGACCCGGTCGACGGCCGGCGTTTCGAGCAACTGGACCTGCGGCGCGTAGCGCCCGACTATGAGGTGGCGGAGCGGGTCATCGGCGCCGCACGCTTGCCCGACAACCGCCTGCTGCCGGTGAACGACACCTGGGCCGTCCACGGCAAGACCGACTACTGGACCCGCGGCAGCAGCACGCCGCGCGAACGCACCGAGTCCGTGCTGTTGCCCGCTACCGGCATCGCCGTGCTGGGCGGCGGCGAGGGCGCAGACCAGATGCACTGCTGGTTGAACTACACCATGGGCCACCACCACAAGCACAGTGACGCGCTGTCCCTCGGCCTGTGGGCGAACGGCTACGAGCTGCTCAGCGACATCGGCTACACCTGGACCAACTACCGCCTCCATTGGCCCACCGTCACCATGTCCCACAACACGGTCGTGGTCAACGGGATCGAGAGCGGTCTGGACCGGTTGCACCAGGGGCACCGACTGCTGGCCTACGGCAGTGATGGGGCGCTCTTCCACCTCGCTGCCGTGCAGAGCGATACGGCTTATCCAAAGGTGACGTCCCGGTACCGGCGGACGGTGGCGGTGATCGGCGCCGACAGCCGCGAGGCGTATGTCGTTGACGTCTTCGAGGTACATGGCGGTACGCAGCACGACTGGCTGCTGCATGGGTGTCGCGATGTGGACAGCGTGGCGTTGACACCGGGCCTCGAGCTGCGGCCGTACGCTGGCACCCTCATGAACCCCGGCATCGCCTTCCGTCTGCCCCAGTCGTTCCAGGATCCGAATCCGCCCGGCTTCGGGTTTGGCTTCATCGGCGACGTGCGGCAGGCACCCACTGACGGCATGATCACCCTCGACTTCCGAGTGCTGGACCAGCCGCGGATGGGGATGCGGACCCTCGTGGCGGGAATGGCCGGAACCGAGCTCTTCGCCGGGCGTGCCCCCGACATCCGCCGGGCCCGTGAGATGAACGCCGACCTCGACAAGACCCAGGCGCCCGTGTTCTGCCTCCGTCGGCGCGGCCGGGATCTGCAGTCCGTGTTTGTAGCCACCCACGAACCCGTACGGGGAGAGCCGGGGGTGCGGGCGCTCTCCGCCACGCAGGCTAGCGAGGCGCTGTTGATCAGCGTCGACCGCGGCCAGCAGGGCACCGACTACATCGCCATGGCCCTGGCGGCCAGCGCAACGGCCCGTTTCGACACGCCGCACGGCACGCTTCAGTTTGCCGGCCGTTACGCCTGGTTGCGGCTCGACGCCGCGGGACTCGTCCGCACGGCGCGCCTGTACGACAGCAGCCGGCTCCAGTTCGGCGCCGTGAGCCTCGAGGAGCGCGCCGGCTGGGTAGGGACCGTGCAGAGCTGGGACGTCCGCGGCCAGCGCGACGGTTCGCGTGGCAGCCTGGTCGTCGACCAGAACCTCGCCGGCACTGACCTAGGCCCGCTGCTGTTGACCTTTGCCGACGGCACCGTCTGGCCGTTCAACGTGGTGGGCCTCGAGCCGCTTGGGGGCGGGACCCGGGTACACGTCCGCGAGCGTCCAGCCTTCACGGTGGCGGCGGGCAAGACGACGATCACATCCTTCCCGCAGCGCGACATCGAGGGCACGGCCCTGCGCTTCAGCCTGCTGCGGTTGGTGGCCTGGAACCGGCCTGACTGAGTCGCGCCGGCAGAGGAGCCGTCCGCCAGGTTCGCCATGATCAGAGAAGGCGGTCCATAGGCAGATGGGTTCGCTGGACTCGGGTGCGCCAGCCGGGCAGACGGCGGCTGTGCCAGATGGTGCTGGTGCTGGTAACAACCTTGGCGAACAGAGCGGAGACGGCGATGAGTGACACTCGACAGAGTCCGGACTGGGTGTGCGTGAACCCGAAGGCGGATTGGCAGGCGCGGGACTCGCAAGGCGAGTTCGTCTACCGGGACCACCTGTGGATCCTGGGCGGCTGGTTCGACGCCAAACAGCCCAATCCGCTGGATGTCTGGAAGTCGCCCGACGGCAAGCGCTGGATTCGCACGGTGGAAACCGCGCCCTGGGTACAGAGCGACCTGCCGGTGTCGCTGGTCTTCAGGGACAGGATGTGGATCATGGGCGGCCGCAAGCTGCCCGGCACCGAGTGCAGCAACAAGGTCTGGTCCTCAACCGACGGCGCCGAGTGGAGGCTGGAGACGGAGCACGCCGGCTGGTGCCCGCGGGTGGCGCCCGCGTTCGCGGTGTTCAAGGACCGCATGTGGGTGCTCGGCGGCACCGAGAGCTTCTATGACCACAGTGAGGCAATGATCAAGAATGACGTCTGGTCCTCGGCCGACGGCAAGGAGTGGAGGCTGGAGACGGCGAATGCCGGCTGGTCAAAGCGGGCGCATGCCCAGGCCGTCGTCTTCGCAGGCAAGATCTGGATCATGGGCGGCGGGCTCTGGCATCCGGAGCATGTCGCGAGCCACGATGTCTGGTGCTCGGCCGACGGGGTGAACTGGACCCAGGTGAGCGCCGCCGCCCCCTGGGCGCCGCGGCTATGGTTCTCGGCCCTCGTCTACCGCGAGCAGATCTGGGTCCTCGGTGGCTGGTCCAAGGAGAACGGCAACTTCGGCGACGTCTGGACCTCGCCGGACGGGAGGAACTGGACGGAACTCAAGGCCGCCGTGATCTGGAAGAACCGCCACGAGCACTCGGCGGTGGTCTTCCAGGACAAGCTCTGGCTCTACGGCGGCTATGCCGAGGTGCTCAGCAACGAGGTCTGGAGCCTCGACCTCCCGCCGGAGTGGTTCGGGTAGTTGGCCACCGCTTCCCGGACCGCCCCAAGATCGTCCTGCCGCACCTACTCACAGCGGTTCCAGCCGTCGCTCCAGGACTGCAGGTTGTGGTAGACCTGCCCGGCAGCTGTGCGCAGGTCGCAGAGCCTGCCGCGTTCGATGGTCCTGATGGACGCGACTAGCTATCCATATAACGCGCAAGCAAAATCCTCCTCAGGCCCCGTCCATCCGACCTTCCTGCCATGGACCCGAGCTGTTGGGCGCAAGTCAGCTCCGTAGGGGTTTGCTTGTAGGAGACTTGCCGCAACCTCGTATGACACACGGCGCGTCCCATTCCGCCCCTCGTCCGCCGCGGCGGACGAAGGGCGTTGGAGGGCGCCGCTGCGTCGGCGCCGCGGCGGCCACGCAGGGCCGCCCTCCAGGCGATCCGGCGCGTCCCGGCCGGATCGGAATGGGACCCGCGTCGGCA
>CAILKC010000767.1 GCA_903834675.1 uncultured Victivallales bacterium
CCGCTGCTACCGGGGCTGCTACTACCGGGGCTGCTGCTACCGGGGCTGCTGCTACCGGGGCTGCTGCTACCGGGGCTGCTGCTACCGGGGCTGCTGCTACCGGGGCTGCTGCTACCGGGGCTGCTGCTACCGGGGCCGCTGCTACCGGGGCTGCTGCCGCCGGGGCCGCTGCTGGGGCCGCTGCTGCTTCCGGGGCTGGGGTCTCTGTCACTTTGGCGGGTTCTTCGGCGCGCTTGGCATAGCGGGCCGAGGCCAGGGCAGCGCTTGCCTCTTCGACGCGGCGGCGCGCGAAGGGACTGTCCCCGGCGGTCAGCTTCGCCTTGTCGTAGTAATCCTTCGCCTGAGTGAGCTTGCCTTGGGCTTTGGCACAACGTCCAGCGCCCAGCCAGGCATCCAGCGCCAGCGCGTCTGAGGTTACGGTTGCGGCCGTGGCGGCAAAGCTCTTCTCGGCGAGTTCGGGCTTGCCGGAAGCCTCCATGGCATAGGCTTCGCCGAGGGTCGCCGACACTGCCACGGCGCCGCTGCCAGCGGCCTTGCGGGCGAGGGCGAACTTGGTGACGGCCTGGTCGTACTTGCCCTCGTCGTACAGACGGCGAGCAGCTTCGAATTGGGCCCGGGCGGCGACGGCGGTGCCATCATGGTCGCGAGCCACGGCTAGCAGCGCGTCGGTGCTTTCGGCCTTGCTCAGGGCCGCAAAAGCCGCACCGTCCCGATCGCCCTGGCGGCCAGCCAGAACCTTCACGCCGGCCACGCATGCCAAGATCCCGAGGATCAGCAGTGCCACGCGCCAGCTATAGGGCAGTATCCAGCGGGCATACAAACCCACAATTGCGCCTGTCGCCGCATCGGGGGCGCGGCTGTTGGGGCTCGCCGGCCGACGGGTGGGATCCTTCTCGATCTTGTTGGCTGCCATGCTGCAAGTCCTGGGTTAGGCCGGTGTGGGTCGCCTGATGATACGCGTGGGGGTTATGACCAATCAGCGGCGGCCAGCCGGAGGCTTGCCACCGAGGATATCCTTGAGCTTGTCACTGGCCTTGCCGAGGGCTTTCGCCTGGTCTTCCTGGTCATGCCCGGAAACCGCCGCGGCGGGTGCGGCTGCGGCTTGGCCGGACGACAGGCGTTCAAGCCGGGCCTGGTCCACCGCCTGAACCGCCGGCGCCGAGGCCTGAACCGGCGCTTTTGGCGCTGACTCGGACTGCGCCAGTGCCGCCAAAACAGCCTCGCCCGTAGCCGCCGGCGCCCCGGCCCCGCGCAGGTAGGCCGCAATCTCGCCGCCGGACTGCGCCCCGGCCGTCTCCAGGCTGGCATCACGGGCCTGGCGAACCACATCGAGGAAAAAGTCCTCAAGGTTCCTGGTGGGGTGATCGACGCTGATATCGTCGCCCATGCCGTTCTGTTTCAGCCAGGCCAGCAGCCCGGCCACTTTGGGTTCGTCCAGATGGGGCATGATCACCCGGGTGCGGTCCTCGACCTTGAGGATCTCCCGCAGTGACCCCTGAGAGCGGATCTTGCCGCCGTAGAGAATGACGACCTCATCGCAGACGTCCTGGACATCGGCGAGCAGATGGCTGCACAGTATGACCGTCTTGCCGCGGCTGGCCAGCAGTCGGATGACGTCCTTCACCTCGCGGCAGCCAATCGGGTCCAGGCCGCTGGTGGGCTCATCAAGGATGACCAGGTCCGGGTCGTTGACCAAGGCCTGGGCCAGACCGATGCGCCGGGCCATACCCTTAGAAAACTCGCCGACCGGCCGGTTGTAGGAGTTGGCCAGCCCGACCATCTCCAGAAGCTGCTTGGAGCGCTGGGCGCGTTCGCTGGGCGGGATGCCGAACAGCGCCCCGAAAAAGTCGAGAGTCTCCGCCGCGGTGAGATACTTGTACAGGTAGGTCTCCTCGGGCAGGTAACCAATGCGCTGCTTGGTCGCCACGTCCTCCGGGCTCTCGCCGAAGACCTGGAGGCTGCCCCGGGTCGGATAGAGCAAGCCCAGGATCATCTTGACCGTGGTCGACTTGCCGGAGCCATTGGGGCCCAGCAAACCGAAAACCTGCCCCTGTCGGACTTTAAAGTCAATGCTATTGACGGCCCTGGCCTTCGGTCGGCCCCAAAAGTCCTTGAAGACCTTAGTCAGGCCGGCGGCCTCGACGATGATTTCTGTGCTGTTGCCTGCCATCGACGTGTCTTTCCACCTGTGTCTGACCGGCCCCGCTCGGCGCGCGGCGGTCGGCTCTACGCCTCACGTGACTGCAACTCTTCACCGGCCCGGACGAGACGCGCGCTGTTGAAGATGATGACCAGCGAACTGACGCTGTGCAAGACGGCTGCCACCACCGGCGTGACGATGCCGATGGTCGAGAAATATAGCCCCAGCAGGATGAAGCCGAGACCCAGAGCCAGATTCTGATTCATAAACAGTCTGGCCTTGCGTGCCAAAGCGATGAAGAAGGGGATCCGGCGCAGGTCATTATTCATCAACGCCACCGAGGCACTCTGGATCGCCACATCGCTGCCGATGGCGCCCATCGCAATCCCGATGTCGCCGGCGGTCAGGGCTGGCGCGTCATTGACGCCATCGCCGACGACCGCCACCAGAATGCCCGCATCGTGCAGTTCGCGGACATAGGCCGCCTTCTCTTCGGGCAGGCAGCCCGCCTTGATCTCGGTAATGCCGAGCTTGGCGCCGACGCTGCGCGCCACGGTCTCGTTGTCACCGGTCACCATGCAGCATTGCTTCACCCCGAGTTCGCGCAGTTGGCGGATCGCTTCGGCCGCCATGGGGCGCAGCGCATCGCGCAAGCCGATCCAGCCGAGAACCTGCTGGTCTTTGGCGACGAAAACGATGCTCATGGCGCTTGTTTCCGGGTCGGCGAGGGTAGCGGCCATACCGCTGGTGTCCAGTCCTTCCTCCCTGAGCCAGGTCTCGCGTCCGACCCGGCAGGCAGCGCCAGCGAACACCGCCTTCACGCCTCTGCCGGCGACCTCGGTGTACTGCTCCGGGTCACGCCAGGCGATGCCGGCCTCGCGCGCCAAGCGCTTCATCGCTTCGGCGGCCGGGTGATTGCTGTGGTACTCCGTGGTCGTGGCCACCAGCAGCAACTCCGCCAGGTCGACGCCGGCAGCGGGTTGCAGGCGGGCCACCTCGAGGTTCCCCTCGGTCAGCGTACCGGTCTTGTCGAAGACCACGGCTTTGACTCGCGCCGCGATCTCGAGCAGGGAGATATCCTTGATCAGGATGCCCAGACGCGAGGCTGCCGCGATGGCGGCAATCACGGCCGACGGAGTGGCGATGACCAGGGCGCACGGGCAAGACATCACCAGCACCGCGATCACCCGGTTGATGTCGCGGGTGAAGAACCACACCAGCGCGGCGATCATCAGGATGGTGGGCGTGTAGTAGCCCACGTAGCGGTCGATCATGCGCATGATCGGCAGTTTGGAACGCTCGGCGTCGGCGATCAGGTTGCGGACCTTGCCCAGGGTGGTGTCAGTGCCGATGCGGGTGACGCGAAAGTCCACCAGGCCGGTCAGGTTCTGCGTGCCGGCGTAGACCTCATCGCCGGCCGCCTTATCCACCGGCAGCGACTCGCCCGTGATCGAGGCCTGGTTGACCGAGCTGTTGCCGGTCACGATGACCCCGTCGGCAGGGAGATTCTCGCCCGGCCGCACCCGGCAGATGTCGCCCAGGCGCAACTCATCGAAGGCGTCCACCTGCTCTTCCCGGCCGTCCACAATCCGTCGCGCGATGCGGGGCGTCAGCCGCACCACCGCCTCAATCGCGGCCTCAGCGCCGATGGCGGTCTTGCGCTCCAGCGTGATGGTCACCAACATGAAAAAGGCGACCGCGCCGGCGGTGCGGTACTCCCCGTTGGCAAACGCGGCCAGCAGGGCCAGCGCTACCAGTTCGTTCATGTAGACCTTGCCCTGAATCAGGTCCTTGCCGGCCGACCAGAAAATGGGCAGCGACAGCAACAGCGCTCCGATCAGGCCGCTGAGCATGATGGCAAAGGGGTCGATGGCCGCGGCGAAGAAGCGGGCAGCCAGGTACGAGTTGAGCACCAGAATCCCGCCGAAGAGCGCCAGGCCGATATGGGTCGCCTCGCTATGGGCGTGGTCGTGGCCGCCGGCTGCCTGCCGTGCCTTCTTCTCGAGCATTTCGCTTGGGCTCTCAGCCAGCATGGCTCAATCCTTGTGCCGCGGTACGACCGGGGTGCGACGTGCGGTTCATTACCTGGCCTCCGGCGCGCCCTCAGTGGCGGCGCGGCCCCATTTCGTGGGCTGTGGCCCGAGCTGGATGCGCAGCTCTTGTCGGCCGCCCTCCGCCGCCCGGATCACATACTTGGTTCCCACCCGCTTCAGGACGTCCCGGATAGCGTCGGAGTACAGGGCGACCAGCATCGTGTGCGGGTTTTTGCGGTATTCGCTGAGCACGGTGCGGAAGTAGGAGCTCTCGGCCTGCACCGACTCGACGTTGCGGGTGCGGTAGGCCCTGGCCTCGTCCAGGATGCGATACGCCTCGCCCTCGGCGGCCGGAACTACCTGGGCTGCGTAAGTGCCCGCAGCCTCAACGATCTGCCGCTGTTCGGTGGCGGCATCGCCGACCTTACGGAAAGCCGCCAAGGTGGCGGTAGGCGGCTGGATGTCGACCAGATTGACCAGCGGGGCGTCGATGCCCATATCCAGCTCGGCCAGCTTCTGCTCGATCCGTTTGCGCACATTGTCGGTCAGAAACTCCTTCACCTCAGGGTCGCTCGGACTGACCCGCGAGGAACGCTGCATGTCCTCCACGCTCCAGGTACTGATCTCCTCCAGCGCGGCATTGGCCAGGAGGTTCTGCAGAATGGCCGCATGACCCTTGAGCACCGGCGGCTTGCCGTCCGCCCTGGGCGGATCCTCGCTGTCATCATAGAAAGCCAGATAGTAACGCTTGGCATCGCGTACTCGGTAAGTGAGACTCCAGACCGTATGCATAATGTTGGTGTCGCCGGTCAGCACGTAGCCATCCTGGCCTGGCACCAAGGGCAGGTTCTCCATGGCCGCCGGGTCGGGCGTCTGCACCTGATTGGGGTTCACCCGCGGCCAGAAGACCGTGTCGGTAGACACCGAGAGGGCCTGCTGCGCCGGGATCTTCTTGACATAGTCAACCGGGTACGGCCAGGCCCAGTACCAATGGCCACTGGTCAGTACCGCGGTCGGGCCGCGGGCGCTGTCGAGGACCATCTCCTGCAACTGACCGAAACGGAACAACAGCGCCTCCTTGCCATCCTCCACGCGGAACACGCCGCTGAATACCATCCAGACGAAAATGACGATGATCAGCACGCGCAGGCCGAGAAAGAGGACGTGGAACATCCGCATCAGGGCTTGCAGTCCGGCCCCTGGTGCGTCGCTGTCCCGCTGCGGCTCGATGACAAGCTCAGAACTCATGGCTTGGCGTCCGTCGGGTTGCTCTTCAGAGCGCCGCCGATGTCGGTGGCGCCCTTCAGGAACAGGTCGTACGGCGGGGTATTGGTGTCGACCACCAACGTCGTCTTCTCGGACAGGGTAAGACGCAGCGCGTCGAGCTTGCGCAGGAAGGCCGCCAGCTCCGGGCTCTCCTGGAAGACGGCGTAGCTCTTAGCGGCCTGCTCGTCGCCCTCGGCCCGAATGCGCTTCGAGTCGGCCTGCGCCTTGGCCACCGTGTCGCTCGCTTCGCGGTCTGCCTCGGCACGGATCCGCTGCGCTTCACGCAGCCCGATCGAGAGATACTCCTGGGCTCGCTTCTCGCGCTCAGCCCGCATCCGGGCAAATACTTTCTGCGTGACTTGCTCGGGGAAGCCGACGTGCTTGAAACCGATATCGACAATCTCGATGCCGTACTGCTGCCGCGCCCGGGGCTGGGCCATGGCTAAAATCGCCTTCTCGATCTCGGCCAGGCGCGCCTTGCCGCTGTCAATGTTGACAATCTCGGCTAAGGCATGCTGCGGCAAGACGTTGTTGCGCGAACTGCGCACCAAGGCATCCAGCTCGGAGGAGTAATCGGTGCCGGGCGGTGGGAAGCTCTTGAAGAATAAGGCCGGATCGGCGACGCGCCAGAGGACGTAGGTCGAGACCACGATCTGCTGGTTGTCGCTGGTGGTGATCTGCTCGGTGCGCCCTTTCTTCAACTCGTAGGTCTGTAAGCGTTTGTCCGTGCGCCAGACATCCTCGATGAACGGCGCCTTCCAGTGCAGGCCGGCGTCGTACACCCGCACGTTGCC